>CALRIM020000045.1:0-19609 GCA_943360385.1 Rhizobium sp. Q54
AACTAATGCAGTTAATTCTGTATTCCTTTTTTCAAATACAGAATTAAATTCAATTCATACCATTTACCTAGATCCTCATTCACGCACTTCAAATTTATTGTGTAAGATTTTAGCGCAAGAGTTCTGGAATTTAAATGTAGTTTTTAAAACAAGAACAGAAAACATTGTGGAATTAAATGCTGGTGAAGCCTTTGTTTTAATAGGAGATAGGACTTTCGATAGAATTAACAACTATAAAACATCACTCGACTTATCTGAACATTGGAAAACCTTTACGGGCTTACCATTTGTATTTGCAGCATGGGTCGCTAATAAAAAAATAGACACTCAAATTATTGAAAAATTTAATGCTTATTTAGCAAATGGATTTAACTTTTTAGATGAAGTAATTGAGGAAAATAAATTAAGTTATTTTGATGTAGACGATTACCTACGAAATAAAATTGAGTATAATTTAACATATGAAAAACGGGAAGCAATTGAATTGTTCCTTTCTAAAGTTTCACGGTACTAATCTTTGCTGCGCGACACGTCCACGTGGCGCGATAAATTAATGCTCGACGAGGACGTCGAGCTCAGCAACCCGATACACACTACTCGATACCCGATACTCTTAAAAGGCATAGTTCCACTAACTCCTTCATTTTATCCTCTGCATTATCAATAAATTCATTCGTTATTCTATTTGCTAAAATAAGAGATATAGAAGTAGCCTCATGTCCGAAATACCTTGCTAATCCTAATATTCCAGAAGTTTCCATTTCGAAGTTAGTCACATATCTGTTTTCGAAATTAATGAATCGAAGTGCCTCTAAAATTGAATTATTTTTTTCAGACCATAAAAATCTTCCTTGGGGGTGATAAAATCCTTGACAGGTAGCAGTGGTGCCATAAACCATTCCTTCTCCTAAAATTTCATTAAGCTTCTTCGAAGAACTAATTATATATGGAGATAAGAACTTAAAATTTTCCGCTAAATTATCTTCTACTATTTTCTTATAACTACTTTCAAATTTCGAATATTCAATAGGATAAAAATTCATTAATCCTTCCAATCCAATGGCATATTCAGAAATAAGCATTGTGCCGAGATTTATGTCTTCACGAAGTGTACCGCTTGTTCCGATTCTAATAAAGTTTAATTTTCGAGGATTTTCTAAATAAGTTAAACTTTTTAGGTCTATTTTGCTTAAAATATTCAATTCATTAAACACTATATCTATGTTATCAGTTCCAATTCCAGTGGATATAACAGTTAAGTGTTTAGACTTATATATTCCCGAAATAGTGTAAAATTCTCTATTTTTCTTGCGAATTAGAATCTTATCAAAAAACGTAGCTATCATATCCACTCGGTCTGGATCGCCCACCGTTATTATCGTATCGGCTATATCAGTTGGCAACAAATGTAAATGGTATACACTACCATCGGTATTTAGTATTAATTCTGAAACTGGGAACTTATTCATTCCTAAAAGTACTTAATGTTGATGTTTAATAAAATATTTTTTTATTAAACGTTAATTTCCTAACTTCCCACTAGAAATACCTAAAACCTAATTTATGCATAGAACATTCGACAAAATTCTCGTTCCTATGGATCTTTCACCCACGTCCATAATAGCCTACGATCATGCTCTATACCTTGCAAAACATTTAAGATCCGAAATTTATTTATTACATGTTACCGAAACAGCAACAGTTAATAATTTAATTAACAATATTTTTAAAAAAGATCCCAAAGACGGGGAGAAAGATGTGAGTAAAATAGAACCTCGTTTTGATGAATTTATAGCCGATTTAGAAAGAAATCATGGCATTAAGGCCCATAAAAAATTCATGGAGGGTACTGTATATATTCAAGCATTGCAATATGCAAAAGAAATTACGGCAGGCCTAATTTGTATGGGTACTCATGGTTCTAAAGGTGTTGAAAATTTTATTGGTGGTTCTAATACTTTTAGAATAGTAAATCAAGCAAAATGCCCTGTATTATCGTTACATAATGTGTCTGGAACAAAAGGCATAAAGGATATTATTTTACCATTAGACAGCTCTAGAGATACTAGAGAGAAAGTAGACGATGCTATTTACATTGCTAAGAAATTTAATTCAACAATTCATGTTGTAGGAGTGTCTACCTCTAGTGATGAAATGGTTTTAAATAGACTTAGGGTAGTTACTAAACAAGTGGAAGATTATATAAAAGAAGACAAAATTAACACTTCTTTTGGTTTTAAAACTGGTAAGAATTTAGCAAATATTACATTAGATTATGCTAAAGAAAAGGATGCAGATTTAATAATTATTATGACAGAGCAGGAGAGTAGTTCAGGATTTTTAGCAGGTCCTTATTCTCAACAAATGATAAATCAATCTCATGTACCAATTTTAAGTGTTCGTCCCAAAGAGCGTGAAACAGAATTTGTTACACCATACTAAAAACTTGTTAAATATTTATAATCAATTAAATTAGTTTGAAATGCTGAACGTACTCGTTCGGCATTTTTTATTGGAGTTTCAATAGTCATTATATAATCATCATTCGTTTCTTGATTAATAATTTTCACCTGATTCTCTTTTATTATCCGCATAACACTATTCATTTTTAAGTAATCAAAGCGAATATTTGCTTTTTCTATTATTTGCTTTGTAATTATTTCATTTTCTTCAAGTGCTGCTAAACTAGAATGTTTATAGGCATTTATTAAACCCGGAACACCTAACAAGGTACCGCCAAAATATCTTACCACTATAATTCCAACATTGGTAAGATCATTTGATAATAATACATTATAAATTGGTTTTCCAGCAGTTCCAGAAGGTTCTCCGTCATCATTCATTCGAAACTGCGATTTATCGTATCCAATACGATACGCATAACAATGGTGTACCGCGGTTGGGTGTTGCTCCTTAACTTCGGTTATCCATTCCTTAAACTCCTCAACTGTTGCTATTGGTTTACATAAAGCAATAAACTTGCTCCCTTTTTCTTTATATACCCCTTCAGAAGGTCTTTTAATGGTTTTATATTCAGTTTCAAATAACATTTGCTAAATAAATTATTAAAATGGAAATAAGTGCTAATACAATTCCAATGAGGTTTTTACTAGTTACTTTTTCTTTAAATATGATAACAGCTATTAGCGAATTAAATAAAATAATTCCTATGTTATTAACAGCAAACACAAATGAGCTTTCCATAGAATCATTGGCTAGTGCTTTCATTAAAAAATAGGTTGAAAAGAAATTGAACAATCCCAAAAACATCCCAGCAATTACATCTTTAAATGCAATTCTTTTTCGTTGAATAATTTTTTGTGAAAGTCCTATTACACCAGCAGACCCAAAAATACATGCCAACAGCACCGAAAAAGGAACTTCTGCACCAAAATGTTCTTGTGAAATTTTAATGCTTATGTCTACAATACCACTGCCTACAAATATTACGATTGGAATAAACAATACTTTCCAATTTCTCTTTTCATAAAGTAATTCTTTTTTAGAAGAAGTAAAGTAGATAGCCACTAGGGCAAGAATAATCCCACAAATCTTTATAACTCCATAACTTTCATTATAAAACCAAATACTAAAAGCAAGCGGAATAACTAACGACATTTTTTGTGCAACAGAAACAACCATTAATCCAGACGTACGTACTCCGTAAGCAATAAGGTTGAAGGTTGCAATAAACATTACACCAAACAAAAATGTATATGGAAACCAATCACTAAGAAAAACATTGTTTTCTTTAAATGTATCAAAACCTAAAAGTATACCGGAACCCGAAGCAAAAATGTAATTGATTGCAATTGCATTTGAATTGTCGACTTTAAATTTTTCGAATATTTTAAAGCAAACTATTAAGGATCCAGAAAGTATAATGGAAATTAAAATCAATGTCATAATCGGTGATAAATAAATAATTCGTCCTCTTCTAAATCTTCCCTCGAGTCTAACCGGCCTTCAATTACTGGCGCTGTAATACCTTTACCTAGAATTTGTTTTGAACGTAGTACTCTTATTTCATCCCATAAGCCATACTGTATAAACTCGTTAATAGTATAAGCTCCGCCCTCAACAATTAGTGATTGTATTTCCATTAAATATAATTGATACAATATAAATTGTGGAACTAAGCCATAAAAATCTATTTGAATATATTGTATGTTATCGTCACGTTCAGTTTTAGAATTGTTAAAAATAATTGTTTTGGAATCGGCATTAAATATGTTCAATTCTTTGGCAAGCTTTAAATCTTTATCTATAATTACCCTAACAGGGTTATTGCCTACCCAATCTCTTACGGTAAGAATAGGATTATCTACAAGAACCGTTTTGGTTCCAACCAAAATTGCTTGTTCTTCTGATCTCCATTTATGATTTAATATTTTTGCTCTCTCACCACTAATGTTAGTACGTGTGTTTTCAGCAATACTAATAAATCGATCTTCCGATTCTGCCCATTTTAATATTACATAAGGGCGTTGTAGGGTATGATAGGTGAAAAACCTTTTGTTCAACTTATAACCTTCTTCTTTCAGCACATCTACAACCACGGTTACACCTGCTTTTTTTAATTTCTCAACCCCTTTTCCATTTACTGAACCGAAAGGGTCTATATTCGATATAACAACTCTTGGAATGGCGTGTTTTATTATTAAATCTGCACATGGAGGCGTTTTTCCAAAATGTGAACAAGGCTCTAGATTTACATATAGAGTACTTTTGCTTAATAACTCCTTCGAATTAGGGTATTTATTCAATACACTGTTAATTGCATTAACTTCTGCGTGTTCAAACCCATAAATTTCATGGTAGCCTTCACCAATAATCTCATCTTCATATACAATAACAGATCCTACCATTGGATTAGGTTGAACTTTCCCGAGGCCTTGTATGGCTAGCTCGAAACATCTTTGCATGTATTTTTCGTGGCTTTTCACTTCGTAAAAATAGCTTTTTTATTGTAGTTTTGGATATGTTTTCGAGAACAAAGACCGTAAGAGAATCGTTTCAACAATTTCAAAATCTTATTAGTAAAACCTATGAAACTGATGAGGCTAGGAGTATCGCTCAATTAGTATTTAAAGATGTTTTAGGATATAATACGATACAATTAATTCTAAACGAAAATGAATTACTGCCAGCCGCCATTTTCGAGCAACTCGACCAAATTGCGCATTTACTGAACCAACACCAGCCAGTACAGTATATTCTAGGTCATGAAGAATTTATGGGACTGGATTTTATTGTAAATAATTCTGTTCTAATTCCTCGCCCAGAAACGGAAGAATTAGTAGAGTGGATTTTAAAGGATCAGGTAAAATCTAATACTATAACCATTTTGGATATTGGTACTGGTTCTGGTTGTATAGCCATTAGCCTTAAAAAGAATATCCCCTCTGCAATAGTAGATGCTATTGATGTTTCAGAGGAGGCATTAATTGTTGCTCAAAAAAATGAGAAAAGAAATAAGGTTGAAATTAATTTCACAAATGCAGATATATTGAAATATGATTTGCAAAAATCTTACGATGTAATTGTTAGTAATCCACCATATGTGCTTGAAAAGGAAAAGGAATTGATGAATAAGAATGTGCTTGATTACGAACCAGCTACTGCGTTATTTGTTGAAAACAATGACCCGCTAATTTTTTATAAAAGAATAGTACATCTTGCCATAGATCACCTTAAAAATAAAGGTTCTTTATATTTTGAAATTAATGAATCTTATGCCTTAGATACCATCAATTTATTTGATTCGAACCACTGGGCATCTACTGAAATAAAAAGAGATATACGTGGTAAAGAAAGAATGATAAAAGCAATTAAAAAATAATCTAAACACTTGTATTCCTTTTATTTTTAGAACGAGGATGAAAACTTACAATTGTTTCTTTTAAATAATTACGGTCTAAATGAGTATATATTTCGGTGGTAGTAATAGACTCGTGTCCCAACATTTCTTGTACTGCTCTTAAATCAGCACCACCTTCTACTAAATGAGTAGCAAAAGAATGCCTAAAAGTATGGGGGCTAATACTTTTTTTGATATTCGCTTTAACAGCTAAATTTTTAATAATATTAAATATCATTACTCTCGACAATCTTTTTCCTCTTCGATTTAAAAACAAAATATCTTCTTCGCCTTTTTTAATTGGTACATGTACACGAATTTCGTCTTTATAAATTTTAATGAATTTTTTAGCGGATGATCCAAGTGGAACAAATCGTTCTTTATCACCTTTACC
This sequence comes from Rhizobium sp. Q54, assembly GCA_943360385.1. Classification (GTDB taxonomy): domain Bacteria; phylum Bacteroidota; class Bacteroidia; order Sphingobacteriales; family Sphingobacteriaceae; genus CAJBVG01. The sequence goes on from CALRIM020000045.1 coordinate 6,255, forward strand.
TGTAACTTTTAAAAAATCAATATCTAAACGGATATCCGAGATTTTTAAATTTACCAACTCTGTAACCCTTAATCCACATGCATATAGCGTTTCGAGCATTGCTTTGTTTCTCATTCCCTCAGGTGTACCTGCATCAATTGTATCTAATAATAGGTTAATTTCCAATAAACTTAATGTATCTGGTAGTTTCCTACCAAGTTTTGGAGTCTCCACCAAAACAGATGGGTCTATTTTCAATAGGTCCTCGAGCATTAAGTACTTGTAAAATGCTTTTATTCCAGATAATACTCGTGCTTGTGAGCTTGGGGTCATTCCAAGTTCATTTATCCATACCAAAAATTCTTTTATATCTTTGGGGCTAACTTCCGTTGGAGAGGTGCTTTGTTTAGAATAATCGAAATACTGGTGAAGTTTTTCAATATCATAAATATACGCATCAATAGAATTCTTCGATAAGGAACGTTCTAATTTCAAATAAGATTTAAAACCTTTGATGGTTGAATTCCAATCCATGCGAATGAAAAAAATATTAATTATAAATGGACCTAATCTTAACCTGCTTGGGAAAAGAGAGATTACAATATACGGAGATTTATCATTCGAAGAATATTTAATTAAAATCAGGAAGAAATATTCTACTATAGAAATAGACTATTTCCAATCTAATGTGGAAGGTGAAATCATCAATAAAATACATTCCGCTTCAAAAGAATATTTGGGTATCATAATTAATCCTGGAGCATATGCTCATACCTCTATTTCAATTGCCGATGCTATTGGAAGCATTAGCTTACCAATTGTAGAGGTACACATTTCTAATATTTACAGTAGAGAAAATTTTAGGCACTATACCTTAATTAGTCCAAAGTGTACGGGAAGTATATCTGGATTTGGATTATTGTCTTATGAACTAGGAGTAGAGGCAATTCTTAATCAAACTCCTTAACATCTAAATCAGAATATTTTTTCTTTCCTAAAACAAAGAAATCAAAAACGATACTTCTGTTGTATATGCCCGTTTTATTAGGCTTACTAAAGAGTTTAATCAATTTCTTTCTCTTAGAATGCCACGTTGCTTGAGTTATTAGAAAATCGTAATGCGCACGATTTATTGCTACTGCATGTTTAAATTTCCCAGAAAAAATAAATCGCAACCACTGAATAAAATCAAGAACATGTCTAATTACCAATATTCCAAAAGATATGTGAAGGGGTAAGTTTTTTCGGAGTGTAATTAAACTATTTCTAAAATTCAAATACGTTTTATGTGGATTCGATTCATGCAGTGTTCCACCACCTAAATGAAATACAGTTGATTCGGCACAATAGTAAACTTTATAGCCCATATTTTTCACTCTCCAACATAAATCAATCTCTTCCATGTGAGCAAAATAATCTGGGTCTAAGCCACCCGATTTATGGTAAACATCTGCACGAATACACATTGCAGCACCACTTGCCCAAAATACTTCCCTAGAATCATTATATTGTAGAGTATCTTCCTCTGTATTATCAAAAATTCTCCCTCTACAGAATGGATAACCAAACCTATCTATTAACCCACCTGCAGCTCCAGCATATTCAAATTTATTCTTTTCTAAATAACTTATCATTTTTGGTTGAGCGATGGCAATTTGCCTGTCACTTTCCATTAATTTAATAATAGGTTCAATCCATCCTGGGGTTACTTCAACGTCAGAATTTAATAGAATGTAATAATCAACATTTTGTATTTGAGATAAAATTCGATGATATCCCTCTGCAAACCCATGATTTTGCTCATTTCTAATGATTTTAAACGTTGGTAAATTATCTCTAACCCATTCGTACGAAAAATCGGTAGAACCATTATCTGCTAATACTAACTCTAAATTTGAATATGTACTATTATAAACTGAAGGCAAAAATTCCTGTAATAATTTTGCCCCATTAAAATTTAATACTACTACTGCTACGCGTGGAAGCTCCATCATGATAAATGATATTTTTCTTTAATAGCATCTGTTGGTTTATGTTTCCATCTACGATGCGACCATAACCAAAAAGCTGGTTTTTCAATAATTCTTTTTTCTAAAAATCGAGTATGAAGTTCTGTAATTTCATACTCCTTCATTCCCACTGTACTCTCCGCTAAGATAACAAATTCGAATTCTAAATATCCTCTCTTTACTTGTCGGATATCAATAAAAGCAACAACATTATCAAAGTGTTCAGATATTTTCTCTGTACCCATAAATATAGGAGTGGGCTGGTTTAGAAATGTTGTCCAATAACTCGATTCTGAATTAGAGGGTGTTTGATCAGCAATGATTGAAATTGAAAATTGTTCGGTTGATTCTTTGATTAAGGTTCTCATGGCAGTTTTCATTGGAATTGCTTTAATTCCAAATCGAATACGCATATCATAAAACATCTTATCAAATATAGTATTGGATAGGGGTTTATAGATTCCAAAACATTTAATCGGAGTGTATAATGGAATAGCTTGACTAAACCACTCCCAATTATGGTAATGTGCAAATACAATTGAAATATTTCTTCCTTCCTTAATCAATTCATAAAATCGTTCAGAATTTTTCAGTTTAACCCTCTTCTTTAATTCCGCTTCGGTGAAACTGATTAATTTAGTGGTCTCTAAAATTGTATCACATAAATGATGGTAAAAATCCTTCTCTATCTTTAAACGCTCTTCATTTGTTAGAGTAGGGAATGCGTTCAAAAGGTTTTCTCGAACAACTTTTTTCCTATATCCAACAAGTCTATAAACAATTAGAAAAATAAAATCACTGAATAAATAAAGTAAAGGAAAAGGCAAATAAGCAATTAGGGTACAAAAATAAACCCCAAGAATAGAAAAAAATCTAGTCATTGAAATCTGCATCTAAACGTTGACCATAATAATCAGCATCATTCTTATCATCCTCACTTTTCATTGTTCTCGACATTATTTTGTACTTCCATTGAGGATCGTTACGTTCTCCAGTTAGGTTGGAATGAAGTAAAACCATTTCATTTTTGATATTATCTGGACTAAAAAACACAAATTTCCGATTAGAAAAATTCTTGATTTTATAATACTGCCATATTTCATACGGATAAGCTCTATTATCAAAATCATTAGAGCGTATGTTATTAGGAGGTCCATATTTTAAAAATATAATCCCTCTATCAGTATCATATCCTTTAGCAAACGGAGATGAAAATTTCTCATTCACAATTTTAACTTGTTGTTCATATTCAGCCCATTTCATCGCAGATTCTCCAGGATTTCTTTTCTCCCAAAAATAAATAAGGTATTGCCTCATTTGAACCTCATCATTATTGGCTAAAAGTGTTTTTGTGTAATCACGTTCATTTTGATTGGTAATAGGAGCAAGGCATTTAATATTTTCTATCAACTGCTCCTTATTGTATTTAGCCACAAATGAATTGTCGTAAGCAATTCCTGCTATACTTGAAATATCTCCTCCAAGCGATTTATTGCTACGTTGAAAATAGTTCGATTTAGAGGCAATTGTTTCGTTATTTCTATTTTTAATTTCAATTACCAAATAAAAATTACCACTTGGTAATAAGCTAATGTCAAATTCATTTAACAAAATAATAACATCCTTTGATAGGATTTTCTTCTGTTGAATAAAACTGCTTAACTTATTTAAACCATCTGAGTTTTGAATGTAATAGGTTAATAAAAATGATTCGTTAGGTGCAACTTTTTGTGAATTATATATTTCAGCATAGAAAGTCAATTTACTAACATTGGTAGGCAAGAAATTATTAACAAATGGAATCATTTCAAATCCATTTCTAATAAATTGATTGCTGGTAGTGGCTTTTGTATAAGACTCTAAAAATATAATATCCGAAACTGAAATTGCATTCTCTGGGAAATTAATTTCAAAATCTTGGTTCACAATATCTTTGTTAGTAATATTATTATTGTCTTGTATTATTAATTGCAAGGTATATTTCCCATTTGGCAATTTAAATCTCTTCTGGTCTAGGAAATTATTAGTGTTAATGGTGTCCTTTATTTCTGGGCTAAGCAAATTTATTTTTTCAGCCTTTATTATTTTATCCGCTTGTTTTATGATAATAGTAACACCAATGCTTCCTTGATAGTTATTATTATTGGTTTTAATATATTGAACAGAATTCCCTAGAACAGAAATATGTGTTTCTAAATAAGGTTCATTTTCTGGAGTATTAAAGGTATAATAAGAAAGATATGCCTTTAAATTTTTAGCTTGCGTTTCGGTAACAAAAAAGGATGCTAAAAAAAATATAAGATAGAGTTGCTTTTTCATGTCGACAAAAATATTTAGTGTAAATTTACGGATTCAAATGCCAATTAACAATGCAAATACATTATTTACCGAACATAGCCTATTTCCAAGAATTATTATCCTCAAATGAAATTATTTTACATTTAAACGACGATTATTCTCGTAGAACATTTAGAAATAGAACAGAAATTGTTGGGCCAAATGGTAAATTAATTCTAACCATTCCAACAAATAAATTAGATCCTGAGAATAGAAAATTTGAAAACATAAGATTATCCTATTCAGAATTATGGTTAAAACAACATTGGAAAAGCTTTGAATCTGCTTATAGGAGGTCTATTTATTTTGAATATTATGAAGATAAATTTAAATATCTGTATGAAAAACCAAGTTTCGAATACCTCTGGGAATTTAATTTCGAATTAATAAAAATTATTATCGGAATACTAAAGGTAAATAAGCCAATAATCCTTAACAAAATAGATAAAGCACCGAAAATAGACACTTACAATGTAAAATACAATAAGGAATACCAACAAGTGTTTTCAAATAAAATAGAATTTATACCAAATTTGAGTGTTTTAGACCTCATTTTTAATGTTGGCCCCCAGTCTATCAATTATTTAACAGTTTAATTACTTAAAAAAGTGAGAATAGAGTTTGAAATACAAGATTAATTTATAATTTTTGCACTAAATACATATAATCAATAATAACCTCAAAAAATTATGAAAAAGAACTTAAAATTATTTTTATTAGTTGGATTAGTAGCATCTGTTGGTTTAACATCTTGCTCAAAAGACGAAGAAACTACAGTTACGCCTACACCTACTGATGCTGGTATCACTGCTTATTCAGATAAAATTTATGGTGACCAAGCTAACAACTCAGCAGGTAGTTTCTTTGCTACATCAACAGGAACTGTATACACACAAGCTTTAGCTAAAACAAACGCTGCCTCTGTAGATTTCTTATATTACTATGGTGCAACTAACAAAGCTACTCTTGCAGCACCAAACGATGCTCCAGCTGCTACTATTTATGATAATGCAACTAACGGATTACAAACTTGGTCAGTTAAAAATGCTACAGAAATAAGAGAAACCATGTTAACTGCTGATATTTTCAATGCAGTTGCTGCTGACTCAACATTAACTCAACTTTATGATGCTGCTGCAATCGGTGCAGCTGCTACTTCTGCAACAGATTTAGCTGTTGGTGATGTAGTTGCTTTCAAAACAGTTGGTAACAAAAAAGGATTTATTAAAGTTGTAGCAATCGTTGAAAACGGAACTACAGCAACTGGTGACTACATTAAAGTAGACGTAAAAGTTCAGAAATAATACTTTTCTAAAAAAACTAATAAAAAAAGGGCTCAATTCGAGCCCTTTTTTTATTTTAGGGCAAAATAACATAAACACAACTATCATGAAATCAAAAATCACATCCCTATTACTAATCAGTGCAATTGGAATCGGCTTAATTGCTTGTTCAAAAGATGAATCAAACCCAACCCCTGGGCCAACTCCAATTGTTTATGGACAAATTAAAGTTTATACCAACAAAAAATTGGGTGGACAAGAAAACAACTCTTTCGGAAGCTTTTTTGCTACAGATACTGGGCTAGTATATGGTTCAGTAGCATTAAGTGCAAGTGTTGCTTTACAATCTAAAATAGACCTTGTATATTTTTATGGGCCAACAAATGGCAATTCTATTGGATCTCCTACAGATGCAACTGTACTATTCACTCATACAGCAAATACATCTCTTCCAAACTGGACAGTTAAAAACGATACTAAGTTTTCAGTAACCGAATTTTCTGTTGCAAAATACGATTCTGTTATAAACGATTCTGTTTTTACCAAAATTGACACGTTGAGTTTTACAGGTACTATTAATACATCGTTAACCGCTAACAAAGTAGTAGCATTTAAGACAGCCAATGGCAAAATTGGAATGTTTAAAGTAGTTTCTACTGAAGGTGACTTTGGTGGAAATAGAGCTATTACTATAAATGTAAAAGTTCAAAAATAATTTTTACAAATAATTTGTAAAAAGAGCCCTAATTAGGGCTCTTTTTTTTTACCTTAGAAGCATAAATAATCGAATTATGAAAAAGTATTTCAAATCAATTTTATTCCTTTCATTATCAAGTACTCTATTTATTTCTTGTAGTAAGGATGAAGAGAAAGGTCCTACAGGCCCTGTTTATACTAATTTAGTTTCTTCAGAAGTAATAATTCTTGGAGGACAAACTAATAGTTCTTATGGAAGTTTTTATTCAATCTCTGAAGATTCAGTGTATTTAAAAGCAAATGCTGATTTAAACCCTGCAAAAATAGATTTCATTTATTGTTTTCTTTCTAATGTTGCTGGAGATTCTAGTATCATTACAGCCCCGAGTGATCCAATATTCAATTTACCTTCTGATCAAACTCCTTTTTTATCAGTAAAAAATTGGGCTGTTAAAAACAATACCACATTTTTACAATTAGATATTAATTCCTTAGAATTTAATGCACTTACTAACGATTCATTATTTATTAATGATTTGGATTCGAATGTTATCGCAACAAAATCAACCAAATTAATGGTAGGAGATGTAGTTGGATTTAAAACTGCTTCTGGTAAATTTGGAGCTTATTGTGTAAAAGCAATTAATAATACGAATGTTCAAACTAGGTCGATAACTTTAGATTTAAAAATTCAAGAGTAATAATATAATTTCTCGGAAATTATGAAACAACGCGATGATATCTTGTTCGATCTCGAAAAGATTGAGGACCTTTTTGAAGGACCTGAACAGGACTTGCGTTTGTTTTTAGAAGAATTACACCCTTCTGAAATTGCTAAGATTCTTGAATTATTAAAAGATCAAAAACGTCAGATATTAATCGGGCTATTACCTGTAGATATTGCTTCTGAGGCTATATCAGAGATGGACCCAGAATCTCATCCTGAAAAACTATTAGAGAGCTTAAACACAGAGTTAGTTACCGATATCGTAGAAGAGTTATCTCATGATGATGCAACGGACATTGTTTCGCAATTATCTGAAGAAAAGCGAGAAGAAATTTTAGATAATATCGATGAGGAAGATGCTTCAGAAATCAGAAAATTATTAGCCTATAGCGAAGATTCGGCTGGGGGGATAATGTCCACCGAATTTATACAAATTAATAGGGCACTCAATAAACGTGACGCTTTAGAGGAAGTTGCACATCAATCTGAAGAAACAGAGAATTTTTATGCCATTTATGTTGTTGATGATACAGAACGATTGGTTGGAACAGTATCTCTTAAAAACTTAATTAAGGCAAAACCAACTGTACCTATTGAAGAATTGTTGGATGATGAATTGATTTTTGTGTATGCAGATACCGACCAAGAAGATGTAGCACAATTAATTTCTCAATATAACCTACCAGGCATTCCCGTTGTAGATAAAAATATGCTATTGTTAGGTATTATATCTTTTGATGATGTAATGGATGTCTTGGAAGAGGAAACAACGGAAGATATCTTAAAAATAGCAAACGTTTCCGATGAAGAGGAATTAAGTGGTAATTGGAAAGATGCATTAAAAAGTAGAGTGCCGTGGTTAATGGTAAACATGTTTACAGCATTTTTGGCTAGTAGTGTGGTTTACTTTTTTCAACCTACCATTCAAAAAATTACATTATTAGCTACCTTCATGCCTATTATTGCGGGTATGGGAGGAAATGCCGGTACTCAGGCTTTAGCGGTAACTATTCGTAGAATATCACTGAATACCTTACCCGATTCAAAAGTTATTGGAACCATTAAAAAAGAAATTTTAGTAGGCCTAATGAATGGCCTTATTTTTGGTTTATTCGTTTCAATAGTAGCAACATTTAATAACCACTCGCCCTTATTAGGAGTTGTAGTATTCTTAGCAATGTTTGGGAACCTAGTCATTGCTGGTATCACAGGAGCATCCGTTCCAATTATCTTAGAGAAACTTGGCTTCGATCCAGCTGTTGCCTCATCTATAATTCTTACCGCATTTACAGATACACTTGGTTTCTTATTGATTTTAGGCCTAGGTTCTTATTTCTTACTATAGTCCTTGGTCTTTAGTCCTTAGTCCTTAAAAATTGTTCAAATTATCTAATTGTTCAAATTGTTCAAATTAGCAAATTGTTCAAATTAGCACATTGGCTAATTGGCACATTAACCAATAGAATTAATCTTCTTCTGCATTTCCATCATAATATTAGTCAACTGCCCAATACTCATTTCTTGTTCTGGCTCTGGGAAAGTAGTACTAATGAATGCTTTTGCTTTCCATACTTCCATAATATCTTCAACAGAAATAGGGTAGGGTTCATAAGATTTGTTATCAGATTTCAATAAAAGAGATTTTTGTTCTTTTAAACGATTTACAACCCTTTTATAAACTATTCCTTCATTTTTACTCACAATTACGTAAGTCTCGTTATTTTTTAATTGCTTCCAATCATCAACATATTCACCTACTATAATACTTCCTGGTTGAATAGGTAGCATAGAATCGCCTTTTATTTCAAAAGCTCTAAATGTTCCACCTGTTAGCATTGGTAAATGAAATTTCGGCAGTTCTCGTACAAATTCTGGATCTGCATATCCATTGATGTAACCTGCACTTGCTTTCACGGGCACAAGCTCTATATTCTCATTATCATCGCTATCTACTGTAATACTAAGTACTCTTAAATTTCCAGCTTTTATTTCTTTTTCTTTTTCTAAACGAACACTACGTTCATCGAGCCACTTATCTGTAATTCTTTCAGATACAAGTTCATCCACAGAAATACCAAAAAAATTAGCAATTGCTTTCATGTTATCCATTTTCGGACTTGCTCGATCCTCCTCATATGCCCCAATCATTGAGCGTTTAATGCCTAATGCATCTGCAAATTCTTGTTGGGTTAGATTTTTCTTTTTACGTAAGAAACGAATATTTACACTAATTTTTTTCATGTTTTATTTTGTTTTGCTAAAATTATTAGTATTATTGCATATAAAATTAGTAAAAATATTTAATAATCAAACTAAATTTTTTAGCTATGGTAATCGAAAAAGAGTGGTTAGAGGTAACAAAGGGCCCAGTATTTCCTTCCAAATACCTATATTTTATTACAAATTCCAACAGATCGGAAATAATAGTAGGGGTAACGGATGATATTGTAAGATTTGCTAAATCTTGTAGGAATGAGCACGAGAATTTGTTTAATACTAGTGAAATGGCACCATTTCGATTGGTTTATTTTGAAGAGTATGCTGATATATTTAAAGCGAAAGAACGATATAGGCTTGTTAATAAATGGACTCGAGCACAAAAAGAGAAACTAATACGATTGCATAACCAAGAATGGACCGATTTATCGGAGGCCATTATCATAGAAGATTTAACTAAATCTATCAATAAAAAAAACCCGATCCAAGGACCGGGTTTTAACTACAACTAAACCAAAACACCCGGCTAGAACGCCAAGGTACTTATGCTATATTTACTTAACACTAATGCTATGCCATTGTTGTTTTGTAATATAAACTTGACAAAAAAATGATATTCTACCCTTATTCTCCTAATAATCATTTTTAATTCCTTTGCGTATATTTGGTATATGCGAAGAATAAGTCAATACGGTTATTTGTTAGTTTTTATTATCCCAATTAGTATTATTGGTGGTTTTTATACTTCTAACGTATACACACTTTACCTGGTTCCATTTTTATTATTTATAGTACTGCCTATAATTGATCCTATTGTTGGTACCGACGATGCCAATTACTCAAAAGAGGAAATAGATTCCCTAAAAGAGGAAAAGTATTACCGACGTATTTTGCATGCATGGGCTATTGTTCAAACGTTAACCATGTGTTGGTTGGTTTATATTTTTATAACCCACGAAATTTCCAATCATCTATTGATATTAATATTAGTAAACACTATGATTATGAATGGTGGTGTAGGAATTACAATAGCACATGAACTAGGGCATAAAACCAACAAACTAGACAAATTTTTGGCTAAACTATTATTGGTTCAAGTTTTTTATGCTACATTTTATGTTGAACATAATAGAGGTCATCATGTACATGTGGCTACTCCGAACGACACTGCAACGGCTAAAAAAAATCAATCCTATTATGCTTTTTGGAAACAAGCTGTTATTGGTGGATTTTTAAGTAGCATTAAACATGAAAGAGAACGGTTAGCACAACGTAAACAAAAATCTAATTTATGGACGAACGAAGTCTATCGCCTTACACTTTTTTCATTTTTCTATTTTCTATTTTCGATTTTATTAGGTTTTTATTTCACAGACTTAATACCAATTAAACTAATAGTTTTCTTATTCGGGCAAGCCTTTCTATCGTTCAGCCTACTAGAAGCAGTTGATTATATCGAGCATTACGGAATGTTGAGAAGAGAGATATCGGCAGGAGTGTATGAAAAAATAAACCCAGCGCATAGTTGGAATGCAAATTATATATATAGCAATTACTTATTATTTCAATTGCAAAGGCACGCAGATCACCACATGTATGCCACCAAAAAATATCAATTATTAAACACCCATAAAGAAAGTCCACAATTACCAAATGGATACCCAGCAATGGTTATCCTTACTTTAATACCTCCATTATGGTTTTCTATAATGAATAAGAGATTGGAAAAGTGGCAACAAATTAATCATGGATAAAATAGAGCGAAAAATTGTCTTCGAAAGGTGCACATTCGAAGAGTTAAACGATAACGATAAAGAGTGCATAAAACAATCGTTGTTAGCAAGAGAAAATGCCTATGCACCATATTCAACCTTTAGTGTAGGAGCAAGCTTACAAATGGATAATGGTAAATTTATTTTAGGAAACAATCAAGAGAATAGAGCATACCCATCTGGCCTTTGTGCCGAGCGGGTAGCATTATTTCATTTTGGGGCGAACTACCCAAAAGGAGTAATAAAAACACTAACCATAACAGCTAATAACAAAGATTTAAACTACAAGGAAATGATAAAGCCTTGTGGATCCTGTTTACAAGTGATAGCCGAGTACGAACTCAAGCAAAAACAAAAAATAAGAATGATTTTGTATTCCGATACCAACCAGGTATTAATTGCAGAAGGAGTGGAGAATTTTCTGCCGATGATATTTCTTTTTTGAGTATCAGGAATCGGGTATCGAGTATCGGGTAATTGATTAATTAAACAATTTACTCGATACCCGATACCCGATTCTTGATACTAATAAGTCAAAGCTACCGAATTAATCAACTCCGAACTCAGGTGTTTACGGAGTATTGCCATGTATTCGTCGCTGGCTGGAAAGCCTAAACCGCCATCAAAAAACTCGTTAAATGCTGCTGCCCAATCGCTGGTTTTAGGGAAAATAAAAGCAAAATATTCCGTATCGAATTGTGTTGTTCTATGTATTTTTAATGGTCGAGATTCTTGCTGAATAGTTGCCCAATATGATATTAAATCAAGGTATCCAAAATATTTATTTGATCCAGAAATTTTATCAAGTACAATAGCAGGAGATTCAACTAGTTCTACTTTTAAATCTGGCCAATAATTATCCTTTATGTTTTTTATTAATTTTTCATGTACAGAACCTTTAACAATTACCGCCGTCATTCCTGTAAATTCTTTAGAAATATTACGCAAGTCGGTTAATGTTGGTTTTAGTATAGAACTTACTAAAACAGGTTTATTCTTTAAGTAAGGAGAGGAGTATTTAATTTCTCTAGCTCGTTCGGAGGTAACCGATACGGTGCCAGCTCCTACACTAACAGCCTTGGTAATTTTAACTTTTTCGTAAAATTTTGCAAAATTATCAGACCTTTCAAATTGCAATTCCACTTCAATTCCCTTTTTATCTTTCAACCATTGAGCAAATTGTTTGATAATATCTATCTCAATTCCAGTTAATTCGCCTTTATCATTTGTATATGCAAATGGAAAATTGTTTAAATATTGAACATTCATTGTCCCATATTTTTGAGAATTTGCAAGAGCATAAGTAGAGGACTGTGACGGTTCTGCTTGACCAAATAGATTAGAATGATAAATCAGAAATACTAATAATAAGAGCGCTTTGAGGCCTTTTTTCATATAATTTTGGTTAGTTGAAATATAGTTTATTATACATCATTGCTTCGCCAGTAGTGGTAGTTTCGCCAGTTTCTGGATCTATAATTTTGGTTTCAATGATGGCGCGGTTTTTTTCTGGTATAATTTCCTTTACGGTTAATATCGCCTCGTATTCTTTGTCTGCAAACATAGGCTTTAAAAACTTCATCTCTTGCTTCATGTACACATTTCCTTCAGCACAAAACAGCGTTCCAAATATTTTAGTAAATACAGAACCACCTAAATAACCATGCATAATTCTTCTGCCAAACATAGATTTTGCGGCATAATCAGCATCAATATGTAAAGGATTGGTATCGCCAGTTACTTGAGCAAATAGATCAACTTGCTCTTGAGAATAAGAAAATTTGTGGTGGAATTCTGTTCCAACTTGAGGTTTTTCGTGCATCATTTTCGTATAGGTTTAATTTAAATTAATCAATCCCAATATAAATAATTATTTATAAAATCATAAAAAAACGGCTTTAAATCATCTTAAATATGCTTTTATACTGATGTTTAAACACGTCTGAAAAAATATTAAAATTAGTATTTGGAAATCAAAATAATAGTCATACCTTTGCGGCGAATTTAAGGGGATAAATTAAGCACAAATAAAACCTTAGGTTTCAACACTATAAAACACTAAAAATGGAAAGTAATTCAACTAAAAACTTCTTCGAAAGTATGATGGATACACAAAAGCAATTTGTGGATTCAATGACAAAAACAACTGAAAACATGAAAAAAGGTTTCGGTGACAATGTTAACAACGACTACTTCAAGAAGTGGTTTGATAACCAAATGTCGTTCTTCAACCAAGGAACAACTGCAAACAACACAGAGAAATCTGCTACTAACAATCCATTTGAATATTACACAAACATGTTTCAAAACAACATGACTAAAGGTCAAGACATGG
>CALRIM020000046.1:0-18991 GCA_943360385.1 Rhizobium sp. Q54
TGGAACTGTTGGGTTTTCTTGGGGATTTGGGATTAGAGTTAAGAAAATTAATTTCAGTTATGGCTTAGCTAAATACCATTTAGCGGGTAATACAAATATGTTTAGTTTATCGGTTAACCCTTCCGACTTTTATCGTAAGAAAAAAGATAGAACTTAATTTATTACATTTGCGACGTTCATGTCGCGTAAACCAATTAATATAGCTATAGACGGATATTCTTCTTGCGGGAAGAGTACACTTGCCAAAGCATTAGCGAAGGACATTCAATTTACCTATATAGATTCTGGTGCAATGTATCGTTGTGTAACATTATATGTTATGCAGCAAAATATTAAAATTGATGATTCTGAATCTATTATAAAAGCCTTACCCCATATTCACATCGACGTTAATTTTGAAACATTTCTATTAAATAATATTGATGTTTCAAAAGAGATTAGGAAAATGGAAATCTCTCAACGAGTTAGTCAGGTTAGTACTATAAAAGAGGTGAGACATGAACTAGTGAGGATGCAGCGCTTACTGGGAACAAAACAAAATGTGGTAATGGATGGTAGAGATATTGGCACTACTGTATTTCCCAATGCTCAGCTAAAAATATTTATGACAGCCCACCCGATGATTCGTGCACAAAGAAGATTCAAAGAAATGTTCGAAAAGGGTGAGGATAGTAGCTTAGAAGAGGTAATGGCAAACTTAAACATGCGCGATTACGAAGATACCCACCGAAAGGAAAGTCCATTAACCAAGGCCGATGATGCCATCGTTTTAGACAATTCTTTCCTTACTCCAGAAGAACAATTAGACTTTGTAAAGGGTAAACTTGTAGAATTAAACCTTCTAAATAGTTAATCATCAGGTTAATTTACAGACCAAAATATGCCCCTAAATGATTTAAACGAAGCTTTTGCTAAATTCTAAAATCATTCAAAACTCTAAAAATCAATTTATTATAAAATTTTTTGTTTTAGCATTAATTCCTATCTTTGGCGTCCCTAACCACGGGAAAAGGAGAAAAATATTTAATGGCTAAAAAACAAATCACAGAAAAAGAATTACTAGCATCAGAAGCGAATGCAGAATTCAGAACAAGAGCAGAAGATTCGAGAATCGAATCAGAAGCAGATTCATTATCGCTTGATGAGATTAAATCTCAAACCCTTATTACCCCAGAAGATTTCGATTGGGACATGGATCCAAAAGGATTCGGAAATTACACAAACGAAGAACGTGCTAAATTAGAAGGCATGTACACAACAACCCTGAACTCTATTAACAAAGGAGAAATCATTTCAGGAGCGGTTGTATCAATGAACCAAAAAGATGTTGTATTAAACATTGGATTTAAATCTGATGGTATGGTACCTCTTTCAGAGTTCCGCGATATGCCGGAATTAAAAATCGGTGATGTTGTAGAGGTTTTCGTAGAAGACCAAGAAGACAAAAACGGACAATTGATTTTATCACGTAAACGTGCTAAAACTCAACGTTCATGGGATCACATCAACAAAGCTTTGGAGATGGATTCAATTATCAACGGTTTTGTTAAGAGCAGAACTAAAGGTGGTTTAATTGTAGACATTGATGGTGTAGAAGCATTCTTACCAGGTTCACAAATCGACATTAAACCAATTCGCGACTACGATATTTACGTAGGTAAAACAATGGAGTTCAAAGTTGTTAAAATCAACCATGAGTTCCGTAACGTAGTTGTTTCTCATAAAGTATTAATCGAAGACGATTTAGAAAGTCAAAAATTCGATATCATTTCTAAACTTGAAAAAGGTCAAGTATTAGAAGGAACTGTTAAAAACATTACTGCATTCGGTGTATTCATCGACTTAGGTGGTGTTGACGGTTTATTACACATTACAGATATTTCTTGGGGCCGCATAGAGCATCCAGAAGAAGTATTGAAATTAGATCAAAAAATCAATGTGGTTGTTCTTGACTTTGATGACGAGAAAAAACGTATTGCTTTAGGTTTAAAACAATTAACTTCTCACCCATGGGAGTCTCTAGATACTGCTATTGAAGTAGGATCTAAAGTAAAAGGTAAAATCGTTACGGTTGCTGATTACGGAGCATTCTTAGAAATTATCCCAGGTGTTGAAGGTTTAATTCACGTTTCAGAAATGTCGTGGTCTCAACACTTACGTTCACCACAAGAGTTCATGAAAGTAGGCGACGAAATGGAAGCTACTGTATTGACTTTAGATCGTGAAGAACGTAAAATGTCATTAGGTATTAAACAATTATCTGCTGACCCTTGGGTTGGAGTTGCAGAACGTTACCCAGTTGGAAGCAAGCACAAAGCGTTGGTTAAAAACATGACTAACTTCGGTGTGTTTGTGGAAATTGAAGAAGGTATCGATGGTTTAATCCATATCTCAGACTTATCATGGTCGAAAAAAATCAACCACCCTCATGAATTCACTAAAGTTGGTGAAACATTAGACGTTGTTGTATTAGAAGTAAATGCTGAAGAGCGTAAATTAAGTTTAGGTCACAAACAATTGGAAGAAAACCCATGGGATACTTTCGAAACGATCTTCACTTTAGATTCTATTCACCAAGGTACAGTTACTAAAATTACTGACAAAGGTGCGGTTATCAACTTGCCATATGGTGTAGAAGGTTTCGCTCCTACTAAACACATCGTTAAAGCTGACGGTAAATCGGCACAAGTAGAAGAAACGTTAGAATTCAAAATTATTGAGTTCAATAAAGATTCTAAGAGAATTTTAGTTTCTCACTCGAAAGTTGCTGATGATGTTAAAGCTGAAGAAAGAGCAGTTGAAACAGACAAAAAGAAAAAAGAAACTAAAGCTACTACAGCTTCAGTGAAAAAAGTAAAAGAGTCTGTTGAGAAAACTACTTTAGGTGATTTAGAAGTATTAGCTTCATTAAAAACTTCTTTAGAGAATTCTGAAAAAGGTAAAAAAGCTAAAAAATCAGAAGAAGCAACTGAAGAATAGTTAACTCGTGTGCTCGTGTGCTCATATGTTCACGTGCTCATGTAATAATATTAGCCCCGTATTGTGAAAGCAATTACGGGGCTTTTTATTTATAAGGCTAGTTTGGAATCTTCGAAAATTCGATAGTTCTATAGTTCGACATTTCGAAATTTTCTTATATTTGAAAAATTATTCATCAAATGAAGCAAGGAATCATACTCGGAAATCCGAAATTTGATATCACCATCAAACGTCTTTGCCATCAATTAATAGAATCTCACAACGATTTTTCTGAATCAGTTTTAATTGGCTTACAACCTAGAGGTACTTTTTTGGCCAAACGAATTCACGAACAACTAAGATTACTACTTCCAAAAAAAGATATAAAGCTTGGGAATTTAGATGTTACCTTTTTTAGAGACGACTTTAGAACCAGCGAAAAATTATTACTTGCAAATTCTACCAGCATAGATTTTATCATCGAAAATAAAAAAGTAATACTTATAGATGATGTATTATACACAGGTAGAACCATTAGAGCTGGATTAGATGCCATGCTAGCATTTGGAAGACCTTCTAAGGTAGAATTATTAGTTCTAATAGATAGAAGATATACACGCCACTTACCAATTGAACCAGATTACATTGGGCTTCAAGTCGATTCTATTTCATCAGAAAAAGTGATTGTAAAATGGAAAGAAACTGAAGGAGCAGACGAGGTGGTTTTAGTAAAAGATATTTTAGAAAAAAAATAAAGCAATGCAAAAACTAAGTGTACGCCACTTGTTAGGAATTAAAGGACTTAAGGAAAGTGATGTTCAATTAATACTGGAAACAGCAGATCATTTTAAGAACATTATTAACAGACCCATTAAAAAAGTCCCTTCTCTCCGCGATACTACCATTGCAAATATATTTTTCGAAAACTCTACCCGCACAAAACTTTCATTTGAATTAGCACAAAAAAGATTATCTGCAGATGTCGTAAATTTTGCCGCATCATCTTCATCGGTAAGCAAAGGCGAAACATTAATTGATACTGTAAATAATATTCTTGCCATGAAAGTGGATATGGTTGTAATGCGCCATCCCTACCCCGGAGCTGCAGTATTTCTCTCAAAACATATAAAAGCAAATATTGTAAATGCAGGAGACGGTGCACATGAACATCCTACACAAGCATTATTAGATGCCTACTCCATAAGAGAAAAACATGGCGATTTAGCCGGTAAAAAAATAGTTATTGTTGGAGACATCATGCATTCGCGTGTTGCCCTATCCAATATTCTTTGCTTACAATTATTAGGAGCCAAGGTTAAAGTTTGCGGACCCAGCACATTAATCCCTAAGTATATTACTAGTTTGGGCGTAGAGGTGGAATACGACCTTCGTAAGGCACTAGAATGGTGCGACGTAGCAAACATGCTCAGAATACAATTGGAACGTCAGGACATAAAATATTTCCCATCCCTCAGAGAATATGCAATGCTTTATGGATTAGATAAACAATTACTGAATTCATTAAGTAAAGAAATTACCATTATGCACCCAGGTCCAATAAACAGAGGTGTAGAGATAACAAGTGATGTAGCTGATTCTAAGCAATCCATCATTTTAGATCAGGTAGAAAATGGAGTTGCCATCAGAATGGCGGTATTATATCTTTTAGCAGGCGGTCAAAATCCTACCTAATCTATTCCTTTTTTTACAATTCTATGTCGTTATAATGAGTTTGAACTCTTATATTGCGTCTTTTATTTTCAAAAATGATCAAAAGAATTAGTTTGATGATGCTGTTAATGATGAGCATCATATCTTCATACGCTCAACAAGCGGTTGGTACTGCAGATGTTAGAGGATTTGTTTATAATAAGAAATCAGGAGAGCCTATAATTTTTACGAACGTATACTTGGATGGTACTACCATAGGAGTCGCAACAGATGTAAATGGTTTTTTTAGTCTTACTAAAATTAAACCCGGAAATTATAAACTAGTTAGTACTGGTATGGGGTATGATACCGTAAAAATTTCTATCTCATTAAAAGCTGGGCAAAAAATCACGCAAAATCTTTACCTCACAGAACGTGCAGTTAATTTAAAAGATATTATAATTTCTGCCGACAAAACAGAAGCTAAAACGGAAACAAAAGTTTCAGCAGTAAAAGTAACACCAAAACAAATCACTCAAATTCCTTCTGTTGGAGGTGAGCCCGATTTAGCACAATATCTTCAAGTGCTTCCAGGAGTTGTATTTACAGGAGATCAAGGAGGGCAATTATATATTCGTGGTGGATCACCAATTCAAAATAAAGTTCTTTTAGATGGAATGGTAATTTACAATCCATTTCACTCAATCGGATTATATTCTGTTTTTGAAACAGACATTATTAGAAATGCAGAAGTATTTACTGGTGGATTTGGTGCAGAATATGGAGGACGAGTTTCTGCTGTAATGGATGTAACAACCCGCGATGGAAATAAAAAAAGATTTAGTGGAAAGGTTGCTACAAATCCATTTACTTCTAAATTGTTATTAGAAGGCCCATTAACAAAATACAAAGAAGGAAAAGGCACTGCCTCTTTCATCTTATCTGGTAGAACTTCTTATTTAGAAAAAACCTCTAAAAGTATTTACTCTTACGTAGATACAGCTGGGTTACCTTATAATTTCAGCGATTTCTATGGAAAAATATCACTGAATGGAGTAAACGGAAGCAAGCTAAATTTATTTGGTTTCAATTTTACAGATCAAGTAAAATATGAAGCTCCTGCTGCGCTTAGTTGGAACAGTGCAGGTGCGGGTGGTTCATTCGTTTTAGTCCCAGATGAATCTTCAGTTCTTATTGATGGTGTTTTTGCGTATTCAAATTATAAAATCTCACAACCTCAAACTAATTCAACACAACGTTATAGTGAAATTGGTGGTTTTAATGCAGGATTAAATTTCACTTATTTCTACGGAAAAGATGAGTTGAAATACGGATTGGACATGTTAGGATTTAAAACAGATTTCGTGTTTACAAATGCTTCTGGAGTATTAATTCAACAGGAACAATTCACTTCCGAGATTGCGACCTATTTCAAATACAAATATTTAAGAAACAGGTTGATACTGGAACCTAGTATTCGTTTCCATTACTATGCATCTTTAAATGAGTTATCGATAGAACCACGTTTGGCAACTAAATATGTAATCACAGAGAACATAAGATTTAAAGGCGCTGCAGGTTTGTATTCGCAAAACTTATTAAGCTCTTCGTCTGATAACGATGTAGTGAATTTATTTTATGGATTCTTATCTGGACCAGAAAACTTACCTGAAACATTTAGAGGGAAAGAAGTAAAAACCGCATTACAAAAAGCTCGCCATTTAGTGGCAGGATTTGAATTCGATTTATTTAAATTTTTCACTGCAAATGTGGAGGCATATGTTAAACAATTCAATCAACTAACTAATATCAATAGAGATAAAATTTACCCTAATAATACGCAATATCAAGATAAACCTGCTTACCAAAGAGAAGATTATATTGTAGAAGATGGAGTTGCGAAAGGGATAGACTTTACATTGAAATACGATCACAAGAATTTATATTTATGGACAACCTACTCTTTAGGTTTCGTAAATAGAAGAGATGAAGTGAGAGAATATGCTCCACACTATGATAGAAGACATAATGCAAACATTGTTGCTTCTTACTCGTTTGGGAAAGACAATTCGTGGGAAATAAATGGTAGATGGAACTTAGGTTCTGGTTTCCCATTCACACAAACTCAAGGATTCTACGAAAAAGTAAAATTTACCAATTTGTTTGACGATTATACTCAAACATCTGGAAAGCTAGGTGTAATTTATAGTAGCTTAAATAATGGCCGATTACCATGGTATCATAGACTAGATATATCTGTGAAAAAACAATGGAAACTAAGCGAATACTCTAAACTAGAAGCTACTCTTGGTGCTACCAATATTTACAACCGAGATAACTTATTTTACTTTGATAGATTATCAAATTCAAGAAGATACCAGCTGCCATTTTTACCAAGTATAGGAGTTAATCTTACTTTTTAATATGCTGATATGCTAGTATGCTGATATGCTAATTAAAGGACCAATTAAGATAATAACCACGGAATACGTAATACTTAATACGTAATACGTAATTATATCCTAAGACGGTAAACTCTTCCATCCTTACGATCGAAGCGAATAATTCCATATTCTGTGCTGAAGTATAATTTATAGATTAAATCATTTCGTGTGTTTGTAGTGTCGGCAATATTAATCTCATATACGTTGTTAAATTCGTCGGGGTGACGAAGGTATAAGGAATCGTGAAATGAAACTCTAGTGGTGTCACTTAAATTGAAATCATACCCCATCCATTTAATACGCTCCGAAACACCATCATTATCATTACTCTTTTTTATAGAAATTTGAAATTTCAATGAGGTATCTACATTCGAAATAATAGTTGCTCTGCCGTAAGCTGGGTAATAACTATCGCAACTAGATTCTTCTAATTCGTCTGGCGGTAAATTTCCGATGTACCTCTCCGAAACATGTAAATAAATTGAATCATTATTATCTACATCATATACAATATTCATCCCATTTAAATAATGCAATAGCCTTTGCTGTTCTTCTGTGAAACTTTCGTAAGTATTCGTAGAAGTACAACAACCTGCAAATAGTAGGGCTATTAAACTATATGAAATGGTTTTAAACATTTGAATTTCAGTACTTATACAAATCTAACGATTAATTGTGTTCTTTATCAAATTATATTCTGATAAATTATAACGATGAATAAATAGCAACATAAAATTACCTGCTAATGCTCCAAATGTATGCCATAAAAAGTGTGTTCCCATGCTTAATACACCCCAATGGTCTATAATTCTAAAGAATAATGCTATACAAAAGGATAGAATTGCAAAAAAAACATAATACCAATGTTTGTAGTGTACTTTCTTTAAAATTAATAATGTAGGTAAGATCAAGCCAATACCCAGAATCGTATAATTAACATTTGCTCTTAAATTACCATTTTCAAATGGTATTAGTTCCCAAAATACTCTATCTACAACAAAAATAAGTCCCAAAAATGCAACTGCCCAAAACCAAGAATCAACTACCTTATACATAAAATACATGGCAGTCATCATGCACAAAATCATTATTGGCATCCAATCCATAAAAAGAAAAAAGCTGGAATACCTAAACGCATGGTAAATAATTCCTCCCACTCCTCCTATCGATAATAATATTAATGAAGAGGTTAAATATGGAAATTTCATAAAACTCCCTTTTAACCGGCCGTACCAATAAACAGACATCACTAGAAAAAGTACAGCAGAAAGCGTATTGTAAGGTTCAACTATGGTAGCATTTACATTAGTTTCTGAGTAAATAGGTCCACCATCGGGTAATAGTTGTAGTATATTCATTACCCGAAAATAAAAAATTCTTGGATATTTAATTCTTTATCGTATATTTGCGATATACATTATGGCACTTAACAAAAAAGAATTATTTGAAGAAATTGATATACAATTAGCCGACATGGCTAAGAGTTTATCACATCCTGCAAGAATAAAAATTTTAAAAATATTAGCGGAGAAAAATTCTTGCATCTGCGGAGAGATTGTAGAAATTCTCCCCCTTGCCCAAGCAACAGTTTCTCAACATTTAATAGAACTCAAAAAAGCAGGACTTGTAAAAGGCACGATAGACGGATCAAAATCTTGCTATTGTATAGATTGGGATAATTTTAAAAAACTCGAAGGATTTTTAGGAAGCTTTGTAAACCATATGAATGAGAATCCACAAAGTTGTTGCTAATATAAATTAACGATTAAAGTATAGAAGTTAGAGACATTCTCACTACTCATTACTCACTACTCAAAAAAAAAAATGAAAACAGAATTAGAATTAAAAAACCTTGTGCAATTAAAATACGCTGAAATTGCAAATCAACCCAAAGACGAAAATGCTGCATCATGTTGTGGTGCGGGCGGGTGTTCTACAAAAGTATATAACATCATGACAGATGATTACTCTCAAATGGAGGGGTATAATGTAGATGCCGATTTAGGTTTGGGTTGTGGATTACCAACAGAATTTGCTCAAATAAAAAAAGGTGATATCGTTATTGACTTAGGGTCGGGTGCAGGAAACGATTGCTTTGTTGCAAGAGATGCCGTTGGAGAAGAAGGGAAAGTTATTGGTATTGATTTTACCGAAGCTATGATTATGAAGGCAAGGGAAAATGCCATGAAATTACAATTCAGCAATGTAGAATTTATAAAAGCTGATATCGATGATATGCCTTTAAAAGATAATTATGCAGACGTAGTGGTTAGTAATTGTGTATTAAATTTAGTTCCCAACAAAACCAAAGTTGTTAATGAAATTTACAGGGTGTTAAAACCAAACGGGCATTTTAGTATTTCAGATATTGTATTAATTGGAACACTTCCTACAGAAATACAAGAAGCTGCTGAAATGTATGCTGGTTGCGTATCTGGAGCAATTCAGAAAATAGATTATTTGAAAATAATTGAAGATGCTGGTTTTAAAAATATTAAAATTCAAAAAGAAAAAGTTATAACACTTCCAGAAGATATTTTAGATAAATATTTATCAGCAGAACAAATTTCGTTGTATAATAATTCGGGAATAGGAATTTTTAGCATTACTGTTTACGCTGAGAAGAGGTAACTCTAAATTCGTAACTCGTAATTCGTAACATGTACATAATACTTAATACTTAATTCATAAATGAAATTATCTATCATCGATAAAAACCTAACCCTATTCATTTTTATTGCAATGGTAATAGGAATTATATTGGGAAATATTCTCCCAACCTCTGCCCTACTTGCTATTAGTTCTTCAGATGGAACCACCAATATTCCTTTAGCTATTGGTCTTATTTTAATGATGTATCCACCCTTAGTAAAAGTGAAATACGAATTAATGCCAAAGGTCTTTAAGAATGTAAAAGTGCTTTCTCTTTCATTATTATTGAATTGGGTTATTGGACCACTACTTATGTTTCTATTGGCTGTGGTATTTTTAAAAAATCAACCTGAATATTTCACTGGACTTATCTTAATTGGAATTGCAAGGTGTATTGCAATGGTAATAGTTTGGAATGAATTGGCAGAAGGAAACAGAGAATACGCTGCTGGCTTGGTGGCATTAAATTCCATTTTTCAGATATTATTCTATAGCGTGTACACGTACTTATTTTTACAAGTATTGCCCCCTTTTTTCGGAATGAAATTAGGAAACATAACAGTATCCATGGTGGAGGTTGCAAAAACAGTTGGAATATATTTAGGTATACCATTTCTTGCCGGAATAATAACTAGGTATGGTATAATAGCCTTCAAAAGCAAAGCTTGGTTAGAAGATAAATACATTCCATTCATCTCTCCTATAACATTAATCGCATTACTATTTACCATTGTTTTTATGTTTAGTTTGAAATCGCATACGATGTTAGAAATTCCATTTGATGTAATTAAAATTGCGATTCCATTGGTAATTTATTTCAGCATAATGTTTATAATTGCATTTTTATTAGGCAAAAAGATTGGAGCAGATTACTCTCAAAATGCAGCCATTTCGTTTACCGCAGCTGGTAATAATTTCGAATTAGCCATAGCAGTTGCCATTGGAATATTTGGATTACAAAGTGGTCAAGCTTTTACAGGTGTAATAGGCCCATTAGTAGAAGTTCCAGCATTAATACTATTAGTTAAATTAAGTTTTTATCTCAAGAAAAAATACTACAAGATATAATGAAAAATATTTTAGTTCTCTGCACAGGTAATTCTTGTCGAAGTCAAATGGCTCATGGCTATTTAGCAAAAAAATATCGGGGTATTGCAAATGTTTATTCAGCAGGTATAGAAACGCATGGCGTAAATCCTCGTGCAATTTCTATTATGAAAGAAGATGGTATTGATATATCACATCATACCTCCAACAATGTTGAAGAATATATTAACATACCTTTTGATTTAATTTTAACAGTATGTGATAACGCACATGAGAATTGCCCATATATACCTGGTAAAGCAACTCGTTTGCATCACAACTTTACAGATCCCTCTAAAATAAAAGGCAGTGAAGAAGAAATCCACACTGCCTTCGAAAAAACTCGAAACGAAATAAAAGAATATATCGAACTGTTAGTATTTTAAAACCGTAACTCTAAAGGTGCCGGCTGCTGGATTTAATGTACCACCAGAATAATTATTAAATCTAACTGTAACTGTATTAGCTGCGGATACCCAAGCGGTATAGCATGTATTTGCACTTAAAGCGGGGGGATTTACAATCACAAAATCATTAGTAGTTGCACCAGTTACTGTAATGGTTAAGTCGGAACCAATTCTAGTTGCAGTGCTTGGAAAATCTAAAGACGCTGATCCTATTAATGTTTTGGCCATCGTATATCTTGAAGACCCAGAAGTAACAAAATAATTTGTTCCATCAAACTCCATTGCTCCATCTTCTGGAGTTGTTAAGTTTACTCCTGATGTAAATTTAATTGGCGCTGTACTTGCTGTAGCAGTTCCAGCTTTTAAGTGCAATAAAGCAGAAGGAGTAGCAACTCCAATTCCAAAATTTCCTCTACGCACAAATGTATAAGTACCTGCATGGTTGGTTACAAAACTTGGATTTGCCGCTTCACCAAATTGCCATTCTGGAGCAGATCCTGTGAATGTACTTCCAACTCGTCCTTCCATTCTTATATTACTTTGTGAGATACTTGTTTTGAAAATAAAATCCACCAACGTTATCGTTGGATCGGTAGTTTCGAAAATTGCACCGTTCTCCGAATTTCGATTTCTTAATCGTAATATACTAGGACCATAGGTATCCCCATCTTGGCGCATTACTAATTCTTGTGTCGATCTAATTGTACCCGTAGTTGACGAACCAAATTTTATATCTCCTGATGAATTTTCTAATCTTAATCTTTCTGTACCACCTGTTTTCATTACTAAATCAACTGCATCTGTAGTACCAATAAAATTATTGGTTGCACTTGTGCCTGCATTACCTTGTAAGTCCCAGCCTCCTTGTGTTCCATTAGATAATCTAGACCAAGCTGTACCCGTCCAAAAATAATATCCAGGAGTTACATTATTGGGAGCTGTTCCTGCAGTAGCAGTATTATAAACTAATAAAGAAGTAGTAGGAGTTGTAATAGGTCCAGCTGCATTTGTAGCTGTTAACGCTACACGTGGTATAAGTAAACCCTTATTTGTAAAACTAATATCCAATCCAGCCGTAGCATCTGGTGTAGCACCAGTGCTATTAATTCCAACATTTTGAGCGTTAAGATTTAAGCCCGAAGTTAATAATGCAATTAAAGCTAAAACTACTTTTAACGATTTGGGTATCATAATCATTTGTATTTGAAGTATATTATATTACAATATTACAAAGAATAATATATTATTCCACTCAAATCTCAAATCTAATCTCTCAAATCTATTTTAACTTAGTTGCGAAAGCCTTTCTAAACTTTTCCAATTTCGGGGCAATTACAAACTGACAATAAGGTGCATCGCCGTTTTCTGAATAATAATTCTGATGGTAATCTTCTGCTTTGTAGAATTCTGAACTTGGAGCAATTTCAGTAACAACGGGGTTCCTAAATGCTTTTTCTTCATTCAACTTTTGTTTATAAAAAACAGCTTCTTTCTTCTGATCTTCGTTTGTATAAAAAACCACTGATCTATATTGAGTTCCGGAATCTGCTCCTTGTCTGTTAAGTGTTGTAGGGTCATGACTTTGCCAAAAAGCTTCCAATAAATCCTTGTATGTAATTACTTTGGGATCAAAAACTATTTTACAAACTTCTGCATGCCCTGTTAAACCGGAACACACTTCCTTATAGGTTGGGTTTTTAACTTTTCCACCCATATAACCTGATGAAACCGAAATTACACCCTTTAATTCTTGAAAAACTGCTTCTACACACCAAAAACATCCAGCGCCAAAAATAGCTGAATCTACGGTGGCAACATTACTAACCTCTTGATCCATTGTTTTTAAATTTACTTCTGTGGTATTGCTACAAGCGGTAAACATTAGGAATACCGCAGTAATAAATATATTTATTCTTTTCATCATATTGATATATACGCAAACGCAAATACAGCGGATTTGTTTAAAACAGATTTTTATTCTAAAAATGCCATCACACATAGAGTCCTGACAATGAAACAATTAAAATACAACCCTTCTTATAATGTATACCGATTAGCAGAATAGATTTGTTTATTCAACGAAAGGGCTTATTTTTGCCCTCTTTTCAAACTGTAATTAATTAACCGAAACAAAACGATAAAACCATATGGAGTTTTTACAAAACAACTTAATTTACTTTATCCCTGCCTTAGGACTTATTGGACTATTGGTAATGGCTATTAAAAGAGCATGGGTAGTAAAACAAGACGCAGGTGATGCGAAAATGACTGAATTAGCCGGATATATTGCAGATGGTGCAATGGCATTTTTAAAAGCAGAATGGAGAGTACTAAGTATTTTCGTAGTATTTGCAGCTGCATTATTAGCTTATTCTGGTACCGTACATGAAGTTAATGGAATTGCAATTCACTCTAGTTGGATTATTTCTATTGCTTTTATTATCGGTGCTGTATTTTCTGCATACGCAGGATATATTGGAATGAAAGTGGCTACAAAAGCGAACGTTCGTACTACACAAGCCGCACGTACAAGCTTAAAACAAGCATTAAAAGTTTCGTTTACAGGTGGTACAGTAATGGGTCTGGGAGTAGCAGGGTTAGCAATTTTAGGTTTAGGAGGTTTATTTATTGCCTTTTTATCAATATTTGCTGATTTAGGTGAAAATACTGTAAAAACAGCAATTGAAGTTTTAACTGGTTTCTCATTAGGAGCAGAATCAATTGCATTATTTGCACGTGTTGGTGGTGGTATTTATACCAAAGCTGCCGATGTAGGTGCTGATTTAGTGGGTAAAGTGGAAGCTGGTATTCCAGAAGACGATGTTCGTAACCCAGCAACTATTGCCGATAACGTGGGTGATAACGTTGGAGACGTTGCAGGTATGGGTGCCGATTTATTTGGTTCATATGTTGCAACAATATTAGCAACAATGGTATTAGGACAAGAAATTAACTCGGTAGATAAATTTGGTGGAATGTCTCCAATTTTATTACCAATGATTATATGTGGACTAGGTATCTTATTCTCTATTGTAGGAACATGGTTTGTTACTATTAAGGATGAAAAATCAAACGTACAAAATGCATTAAACTTAGGTAACTGGTCTTCAATGATATTAACAGTGATTGCTTCG
Source organism: Rhizobium sp. Q54 (assembly GCA_943360385.1). GTDB lineage: Bacteria > Bacteroidota > Bacteroidia > Sphingobacteriales > Sphingobacteriaceae > CAJBVG01. The sequence continues at coordinate 14,332 of CALRIM020000046.1, forward strand.
TTTTTTGTAGTAAATTGGATGTTGCCAGATACATTAGAATTACGTGGATATGAGTTTTCTAAACTAAACGTATTCTATGCAATTATAGTAGGAACATTAGTTGGTGCTATAATGAGTATTGTTACTGAATACTATACCGCAATGGGTAAGAAACCTGTAATGTCTATTATTCAACAATCTTCTACTGGTCATGCTACTAACATTATTGGTGGTTTATCGGTAGGTATGAAATCTACCGTTATTCCTATTTTAACATTGGCTGGTGGTATTATGGCTTCATATTACTTCGCAGGTTTATACGGCGTTGCTATTGCAGCTGCAGGTATGATGGCTACTACAGCAATGCAATTAGCAATTGATGCATTCGGACCAATTGCAGATAACGCAGGTGGTATCGCAGAAATGAGTCAGTTACCTCCAGAAGTACGTGAACGTACAGATAATTTAGATGCAGTAGGTAATACTACAGCAGCAACAGGAAAAGGATTTGCAATTGCTTCTGCAGCGTTAACTTCTTTAGCATTATTTGCTGCCTTCGTAGGTATTGCAATGCCAGATAATCAACACATTGATATTTACAAAGCACCAGTATTAGCAGGTTTGTTTGTAGGTGGTATGATTCCATTTATTTTCTCTGCACTATGTATTCAAGCAGTTGGTAGAGCAGCAATGGACATGGTTCAAGAAGTTCGTCGCCAATTCCGTGAAATTCCTGGAATTATGGAATACAAAGCAAAACCAGAATACGAAAAATGTGTAGCTATTTCTACTAAAGCATCTATTCGTGAAATGATGTTACCAGGTGCTATTGCATTAATTACACCACTAATTGTTGGATTTGTTTTCGGTCCAGAGGTATTAGGTGGATTATTAGCAGGTGTAACTGTTTCAGGTGTTTTGATGGGTATTTTCCAATCTAACGCAGGTGGTGCATGGGATAATGCTAAAAAATCGTTCGAAAAAGGGGTAATGATTAATGGAGAAATGTTCTACAAAAAATCAGAACCACATAAAGCTTCAGTTACTGGTGATACTGTTGGAGATCCATTTAAAGATACTTCAGGACCATCTATGAATATTTTAATTAAATTGATGTCGATTGTATCATTGGTTATTGCTCCATATATTTCTGTAAGTGGTGGAGATAATAACGGTGAAAAAATGTTGAAGACAGAAATCCGTATTGAAAAACACATTGATTCATTAGGTAATGTTACGATGGACACTATTGTTTTGATGAATGACCAAGCAGTTAGTATGGATGAACATTGTGCTAAAATGAAAATGGGACATTGTGACGAAGGTGCAGATTGTAAAATGAAAGGTGAATCTTGCAAAATGAGCAAAGAAGAGTGTGATAAAATGATTTCTGAAGGAAAAATGACTAAAGAAGAGTGCGAAAAAATGTGTGCCGAAAAGAAGGAACACTGTGAACATAAGTAGATTTGAGATACTAGTTATGAGATATGAGAGACCCTTTCTGAAATAGAAAGGGTCTTTTTTTTGTTAAAAAATATCTCAATTCTCATATCTCAATTCTCATAACTTTTTATTAGGTTTGGATTATAACCCGAATTATAGATTGTATGAGATTTAAGAAACCTCTTGACTTATTACTTAGCGAAGCTGCCAAAACTGGCGAAGGCTCGTTGAAAAGAACGCTTGGTGCAATGAATTTAGTTGCATTAGGTATTGGAGCCATAATTGGTGCCGGATTATTTGTAAGAACTGCAGCTGCCTCTGCAGAAGCTGCTGGACCAGCAGTAACATTATCGTTCATTGTAGCTGCTATAGGCTGTGCTTTAGCTGGATTGTGTTATGCAGAATTTGCTGCCATGATTCCTGTAGCTGGTAGCGCATATACTTATGCCTATGCAACAATGGGAGAAGTAACAGCATGGATTATCGGTTGGGCTCTTATTTTAGAGTATGCTCTTGGAGCTGCCACTGTTTCTATTGCATGGTCGGAATACTTAAACAATTTGCTCGGAGGTGCAATCCCCTATGAATGGTGCCACTCTCCTTTCGAAACATCGGCAAATGGAGTAAGTGGTATTGTAAATGCACCAGCATTATTAGTGCTAGCATTAATTACTGCTGTACTTATCAAAGGTTCGAAAGAATCTGCAGCGTTTAATGCAATTATAGTTGCAGTAAAAGTTGCAATTGTATTAATTTTCGTTGCTATTGGTTGGAGTTTCATCAATCCTGCTAATCATACTCCTTATATCATTCCAGATAATCATCCTGGTCACGAAGGTTTCTTCAAACACGGATGGGGTGGAATTTTAAAAGGAGCAGGTATCGTTTTCTTTGCATTTATTGGTTTTGATGCCGTATCTACCGCAGCTCAAGAAGCAAAAAATCCAAAAAGAGATATGCCAATTGGTATCCTTGGATCATTAGTAGTGTGTACTATTTTATACATCTTATTCTCTCACGTTTTAACAGGTGTTGCTAACTGGGAAGAATTTAAAGGTGAAGGAAAAGAAGCATCTGTAGCTTTTGCTATACAAAAATACATGGTTGGATATGGCTGGTTAGCTACTTCAATTACGGTAGCAATTCTTGCAGGTTTTTCTTCTGTAATTCTTGTAATGTTAATGGGACAATCAAGAGTATTTTATTCTATGTCTAAAGATGGTTTAATACCAAAAGTATTCTCAGAACTTCATCCAAAATTTAGTACTCCATACAAATCAAATTATATCCTATTTATTTTCGTTGGATTATTTGGTGGATTTGTACCAGGATCTGTAGCGGGAGATTTAACGAGTATAGGTACATTATTTGCATTCGTGCTCGTGTGTGCTGGTATTATTATTATGAGAAAATCAGATCCAAATACCGAACGTCCGTTTAGAACTCCATGGGTTCCTTTCGTGCCAATTGCAGGTATAGTGGTTTGTTCTGCGATGATTATTTCATTACCAGGAGAAACCTTATTAAGTGCATTCCTTTGGATGATTATTGGATTAATGATTTACTTCTTATACAGTAAGAGAAATTCAGTTATACGCAATACTAAAAAATAGTATCAAGTATCGGGTATCGAGAAAAAATCTCACCCGATACTCGATACCCGATACTCGATACTCAAAAATGGATTTTTTCAACCTCAAAGAAATATTCTCCGTATCGATGGTGTTATTTGCCATCATAGATATTCTCGGCTCTATTCCGATAGTAATTCAACTACGTAATAAAGCCGGGCATATCCAATCGGAAAAAGCAACAATTGTAGCGTTGATTTTGATGGTTCTATTTTTATTTATTGGTGAGCAGCTGCTAGCAGTAATTGGTTTAGATATTTCCTCTTTTGCTATTGCAGGTTCATTAGTAATCTTTTTTATTGCCTTAGAAATGATTTTAGGAGTTAACTTCTTTAAAGAAGAAACACCAGAATCCTCTTCTATTATTCCTCTTGCCTTTCCAATTATCGCCGGTGCGGGAACCATGACTACCTTGCTTTCCCTTAAAAGCGAATACAATACCCAAAACATAATAGTTGGAATTGTATTAAACATGATTTTTGTCTATCTAATTTTAAAAAATACCATTCATATAGAAAAAGTGCTGGGTAAAACTGGACTCAATATTCTAAGAAAAGCCTTTGGTATTATTCTTCTTGCTATAGCAATAAAATTATTCAGACACAACACTGGACTTTAGTAATTTGCTGATACGCTAGTATGCTGATATGCTAATATACTAGTATGCTGATATGTTAATTTATTAGAGGATTAATTGATATTTATTATATTTGCAACACTAAAATTAAAAGCTAGTTTATTAGCATACTAGCATATCAGCATACTAGCATATTAATCATGGGTAGAGCATTTGAAGCGCGCAAGCAATCTAAAATGAAAAGATGGGGAGCAATGGCGAAAGCCTTTACTCGCATCGGGAAAGATATTGTAATGGCCGTAAAAACTGGCGGTCCTAGTCCAGATACCAACGCAAAACTAAGAGTTGTAATACAAAATGCGAAAGGCGTTAACATGCCTAAAGATCGTATTGATGCTGCAATTAAAAGAGCTGCGGATAAAGACACCTCTTCTTATGAAGAAGTGATCTATGAGGGATACGCTCCTCATGGAGTAGCTGTTTTAGTAGAAACATCAACGGATAATATAAATAGAACTGTTGCTAGTGTTCGTTCTTATTTTACAAAAGGTGGTGGTAGTTTGGGAACTACTGGAATGCTAAGTTTTGTATTCGAAAGAAAAGCAGTATTTAGAATTTCAGCTGAAGGACAAAGTGTAGAAGATTTAGAATTAGAGTTAATAGATTTTGGAGCAGAGGAAGTTGAACAAGACGAAAATGAGATATTAATCACCACAGCATTTGAAGATTTCGGAAATATGCAAAAAGGATTAGAAGAGAAAGGTGTTCACATTATAAGTTCTGGTTTCGAGCGTTTCCCATTATCGTATATGAAAGTGAATGCTGAGCAAGAAATTGAAGTTCAAAAAATGATCGATAAAATGGAGGAAGACGACGATGTGAACATCGTTTATCATAACATGATCGTGGAATAAAAAATAGTTACTTATTTATTGAAGAGCCTTTCATCAAAACTGAAAGGCTCTATTTTTTTTATCGTTATTTTATTTGAGTCTGGGTGTAATGGATTTATCAAATAATTAAACTCACC
>CALRIM020000047.1:0-18696 GCA_943360385.1 Rhizobium sp. Q54
AACCAAAGGAAGTACGCGGTTTTGCAAATGTTACTACCAAAAATGCTTGATCAATGTTAGCGGCTAATATTTGAGTTTGTTTCGATAAATTGATTGATTTACGAATGATGTAATTATCTCTATCATATAATTTTACAAGTAAGGCCTGCTTTTTTTCAGCATCTTCTACTTCAATTTCTACACGATCACCAACTGCAACTGGGTTTGTAGACTTAATACCCTGCATTCTAAACTTACCAATAATTCTACACTCCCACTGTTGTTCATCTTCTGTAACAACGGTGTACCAGCTTCCTGTTGATTTGGTAACAATTCCTTTCATTTAAAATACTGCTTTCGCAATTTGATATGTTGGGTTAGCATTCCCCATTGTGTAATAATGCAAAACTGGGGCGCCAGCTTTTATCAATCCTTTAGACTGTTCTATTAACCATTCTATCCCAACTTGTTTTACATCCTGCTCGTTTTTACATTTATTTACTGCCTCACTTAACTCTTCTGGCAAATCTATGTGAAAAACTTTTGGCAAACTAATTAATTGTTTCGAATTGGTAATAGGCTTTAGACCTGGTATAATAGGTACATTAATTCCATTTTCTCTACAAAGTGCAACAAAATCAATATATTTCTGATTATCGAAGAACATTTGTGTCACAATAAATTCTGCTCCCAAATCTACTTTTTGTTTCAAATAACGAATATCTGTTTTCATATTTGGAGCTTCGAAATGTTTTTCGGGATAACCTGCTACTCCTACACAAAAATTAGTACCCATACTAGAATCTATGTCCTCATGTAAAAATATACCGTTATTCATATTTGTTACGTGTGTTAACAAATCAGATGCATAAGTGTGCCCTCCTGCGGTGGGAATAAATTGCGATTCTGCTTTTCTGGAATCACCTCTCAATACTAATACATTGTCGATGCCTAAGAAATTTAATTCTATTAATGCATTTTCGGTTTCTTCCTTTGTAAAACCTCCACAAATTAAGTGTGGTACAGCATCTACTTTATATCTATGCATTATGGCTGCGCATATCGCTACTGTTCCTGGGCGTTTTCTATAGGAAACTTTTTCTAATAATCCGTTTTCTCGTTCCTTATAAATAAAATCTTCTCTATGATAAGTAACATCAATAAATGGAGGATTAAATTCCATCAATGGGTCTATCGTATCGAAAATAGATTGTATCCCTTTCCCTTTAATAGGTGGCAACAACTCAAAAGAAAACAATGTTTTCTTAGCATCCTTTAAATGTTCTATTACTTTCATTTTAAATATTAATATGATAAATTAGGAGATAACCATCTTTCGGTTTCTTCAATACTCATTCCTTTTCGTTTAGCATAATCGATTACTTGATCTTTACCAATTTTACCCAATCCGAAATATTTCGATTGAGCATTAGCAAAATAATATCCACTCACTGCTGCTGTTGGATACATCGCAAAATTCTCTGTAAGGCTTATTCCTGCTTCTTTTTCGGCATTCAATAATTTAAACAACGTTTTCTTTTCAGTATGATCTGGGCATGCTGGATATCCTGGAGCTGGGCGAATCCCTTTATAGTTTTCCTTAATTAATTCTTCGTTACTTAAACTTTCTTCTTTTGCATATCCCCAATATTCCTTACGCACCAATTCATGTAAACGTTCTGCAAAGGCTTCTGCTAATCTATCTGCAATTGCTTTTGCCATAATAGAATTATAATCGTCGTGATTTGCTTCGTACTCCTTCACAATTTCTTCTAACCCTATACCCGCAGTAACTGCAAACATTCCAACATAATCTTTCAAATTAGTTTCTTTAGGAGCAACAAAATCAGCTAAAGCAATATAAGGCAAGCCTTCTGCTTTTTCTGATTGTTGGCGAAGCGTATACAAATTTTCTAATACATGTGTACGCGCATCATCTGTATACAATTCAATGTCATCATGTATACTATTAGCGGGATAAAATCCGAATACTGCCGAGGCTCTTAATTTCTTATTGCTCACAATATCATTTAACATATTTTTTGCATCGTTAAATAATTTTGTAGCCTCAACTCCTACCACTTCATCCTGTAAAATTTTAGGATAACTTCCTCTTAATTCCCAAGTATGGAAAAAAGGTGTCCAGTCTATGTAATTCACTAAGTCCTCAAGTGGGTACGCTTCAATCGTTTTATTCCCAATAAAACTAGGCTTTGTAATACTTGATGAGTTCCAATCAATATCAACTTTCTTTCCTCTCGCTACTTCAATTTCAACCATTTTCTTTTCGGAACTTCTCTTTAGATATTGCTCGCGAGTATTTTTATAATCTTCTGCAACTTCAAGTTTGTATTGATTAGATGTTTCTTCGTTCAATAAATTACTAGCTACCCCTACACTTCTAGAAGCATCTAAAACATGTACAACCGCTCCATCATAATGCGCATCTATTTTTACAACCGTATGTATTCTGGAAGTAGTGGCGCCACCAATTAACAATGGGATATTCATTCCTTCTCGTTGCATTTCTTTTGCAACATGAACCATCTCATCTAGCGATGGCGTTATTAATCCGCTTAATCCAATAATATCTACTTGATGTGACTTTGCTTCTTCAATAATTTTAGATGCCGATACCATAACACCCAAATCAATTACTTCAAAATTATTACAAGCTAATACAACACCAACAATGTTCTTCCCAATATCATGTACATCGCCCTTTACAGTAGCCATTAAAATTTTCCCTTGAGAAGAATTTTGCGATAAACTCGGATTGTTTCTTTTCTCTTCTTCTATAAATGGCAGGAGGTATGCTACTGCCTTTTTCATTACCCTTGCACTTTTCACCACTTGCGGTAAAAACATTTTCCCTGCACCAAATAAATCACCAACTATATTCATGCCATCCATCAGTGGCCCTTCAATAACTTGAAGTGGGCGATCATATTTTTTTCTTGCTTCCTCTACATCTTCATCTAAAAAATCTATGATGCCTTTTATTAAAGAATGAGACAGACGTTCTTCAACAGGTGTTTTCCTCCAAGCTAATTCTTCTTTTACTTGCCCTTCTTTTCCTTTCCCTTTTACTTGTTCGGCAAATGTTACTAATCGTTCTGTAGCATCGTCTCTCCTATTTAATAAAACATCTTCTACTAATACTAATAAATCTTTCGGAATCTCTTCATAAACCTCCAACATACCTGCATTTACAATCCCCATGTCCAGTCCTGCTTTTATAGCATGATATAGAAATACAGAGTGCATTGCTTCTCTTACTACATTATTTCCTCTAAATGAAAAAGAAATATTACTTACCCCACCACTAACTTTTGCATAGGGTAAATTTTCTTTAATCCATTTGGTTGCTTTTATAAAATCAACCGCATAGTTATTGTGTTCTTCTAATCCTGTAGCTACGGTTAAAATGTTTGGATCGAAAATAATATCTTGAGGAGGGAAATTAATTTTATTGACTAAAATATCATATGATCTTTTACATATTTCTATTCTTCGTTCGTAAGAATCTGCCTGACCTTTTTCGTCGAATGCCATTACTACAGTAGCGGCTCCATAACTTTTTATTTTCTCAGCATATTCAATAAATTTTTCTTCACCTTCTTTTAACGAAATTGAATTGACAATTGCCTTTCCTTGTATACATTGCAATCCTGCCTCAATAACCGACCATTTAGAAGAGTCGATCATAATTGGCAAACGAGCAATATCTGGTTCAGCTGCAACAAGGTTTAAAAATTTCACCATTGCTGCTTCAGAATCCAACATTCCTTCATCCATATTAATATCGATGATTTGTGCGCCACCTTCTACTTGCTGGCGAGCAACTGAAAGTGCACCATCAAAGTCTCCAGATAAAATTAATTTAGAAAACTTCGGAGAACCTGTAATATTGGTACGTTCACCAATATTAACAAAATTCATTTCTGGAGTAATTACTAATGGCTCTAATCCACTTAACCTTGTAAAAGGTTTCGGCTGATTAGGTTTCCGAGGACTCACCCCTTTTGCTAATTCTGCAATTTTCCTAATATGATCTGGGGTAGTTCCACAACATCCTCCAACTATATTTAAAAATCCGTGTTCAATGAAATCGTGTATGTGAACTCCCATATCCTCTGGGCTCTCATCGTACTGACCAAATTCATTTGGCAAGCCAGCATTTGGATATGCACTAACAAAGCTGCCAGATTTTTCTGCCATCTCTTCTATATACGGACGCATATCTTTTGCTCCTAAGGCACAATTCAATCCAACACTTAATAATTCCGCATGCGTTAAGGAATTTAAAAATGCTTCGGTAGTTTGTCCAGAAAGTGTTCGCCCACTAGCATCTGTAATGGTTCCAGAAACCATTACAGGAATCTTTTTACCTATCTTTTTTGCTAATTGATTTATTGCAAACAATCCAGCTTTTGCGTTTAATGTATCAGTAACCGTTTCAATTAAAATTAAATCCACACCACCATCTATTAATCCACGAATCTGTTCAGTATATGCTTCTACCAATTCGCGAAAATTCATAGCTCTAAATCCAGGATCATTTACATCTGGAGATAAAGAAAGCAAACGTGTGGTTGGACCAACAGAACCGGCTACAAACCTCGGTTTCGATGGATCTTTTTTGGTGTATTCATCTGCAGCGCGACGAGCAATTTTAGCTCCTTCTAAATTCAATTCGTAAATTAAATCCTGCATATCGTAATCGGCCATTGAAATAGCATTAGAGCTAAATGTATTGGTTTCGATGATGTCCGACCCCACTTCCAAATATTCTTTATGGATAGCCTCTATAACATCCGGGCGGGTAATGTTTAGCAAATCATTATTCCCTTTTACATCCTTTGGATGATTTGCAAACCTTGACCCACGGAAATCGCTCTCCTGTAGCTCGTAGCGTTGAATCATGGTTCCCATCGCACCATCAAGCACCAAAATCCTCTCCTGTAAAATTTCTTTAATGTTCATCTAAGCAATCTATTTAATCAAATTATAGGTGCTTATCCCGGAAATCCAGAGTTTTGAATCCATGTTATCATTCCCCTTTCAGGTAGATTTTAGCACCTTGTTAGCACAGGTTGCTAAGACTTCGTAGGGTCTAGTCCCTCCGTCTTTCTTGATAAGCAATGCAAATTAAGTAAATAAATTACCCAAAAACAAATTAATAAACAGGCAATACTTAATATTAAGTTAACATTAGATTAACATATTTGTAGGAATCTAGTGGTTAGAATGAAAAATAGGTATTTCGCAGTTTTAATAGTATTAATGGCCATATTCCAAATAGGGTGCTTTGGGACGTATGACGACCGGATACGAATTGACGGCTCGAGTAGTTTATTTCCATTAACAGAAGCGGTTGCAGAAGATTTCCGTAATGTTTATTCAGAAATAAAAATTACAGTTGGCGTGTCGGGTACTGGTGGTGGATTTAAAAAATTCGGAAGAAATGAAATAGATATTGCCAATGCCTCGAGACCATTAACTTCTGATGAAATAGCGTTGTGTAAGAAGAACAAAGTTGATTTTATTGAAATACCTGTTACAAATGATGGGATCGTAATTGCAGTAAATACGAGTAACCTATTTGTTGATTATTTAACGGTTGCAGAATTAAAAAAAATATGGGAGCCAGCAGCTCAGGGGAAAATATTGTATTGGAATCAAATAAGACCTTCTTGGCCTCGTATTCCCATCCAATTGTTTGGAGCGGGAACATCATCTGGGAGTTTCGATTTTTTTACCAAAACAATTATAGGAACAAAAAAAGCATCAAGGGGAGATTTTACTGCTAGTGAAGATGATAACATCTTAGTTCAAGGAGTAAGTGGAGCACGTGGTGGATTAGGCTATTTTGGGTTATCCTATTACTTGGAAAATCAGGATAAATTAAAAGCCATTCCGATTGATGACGAAAACAACGAAAATGGAATAGGCCCCTTTTTCCCAACAGAAACGAACATTAGAAATGGAAATTACCATCCCCTTTCTCGAACAGAATTTTTATATATTAATGCTAATTCAAGTAAAAAAACAATCATTAAAACATTTGTAGATTACTATTTGATTTCTGCATCTAAATTAACCAAAGAAGTTGGAGGCATTCCGCTTCTGGATGAAACCTATTTGGAGGCAATGAAGAGATTCGACAATGGGATTACGGGTAGTATTTTTTCAGAAGGCGAAAACTTAAATGCAGAGACAATATTAAAAAGAATAAAAAAAGAGAATGAAAAGAGTCTATAATTTCATTGATAATTTATTTGCAAGCAAACAACACTTTCAAGAACGTTTACTTATTTCGTTTTTTGCATTTTGTAGTTTACTTACTATCGTAATTACAATTGGAATTTTAAGTGTACTTACGATAGATACTTTACGCTTTTTTGAAAAAGTTTCTGTTATCGAATTTTTCACCTCGACACAATGGACGCCGCTGTTTTACGACAAACACTATGGGATACTTCCACTCCTATCTGGGACATTAGTTGTTAGTATAATTGCTGGTTTGGTTGCAATACCAATAGGATTAACAATTGCAATTTATTTAAGCGAATATGCCCCACGAAGAGTAGGTTTAATTTTAAAGCCAATACTAGAAATTTTAGCTGCTATACCTACCGTTATTTATGGATTTTTTGCACTGGTATTTGTAACCCCAATACTCCACTCTGTGTTTCCTAGTATAGGGACTTTTAACGCTCTTTCTGCAGGATTAGTGATGGGCGTAATGATTATTCCTTATGTAACTTCATTAAGTGAAGATGCACTTAGATCACTCCCTATTAGTTTAAGAGAATCGGCATATGCATTAGGTTCTACAAGACTGCAAACGGCATTTAAAATAATGCTACCTGCAGCTTCTTCAGGAATAATTGTATCTGTAATTCTTGCTATTTCTAGAGCTATTGGAGAAACAATGATTGTAGCAATTGCAGCAGGACAACAACCCATCCTATCTATCAATCCATTAAATTCTATGGAAACAATTAGTGCATACATTGTACAAGTAAGTATGGGAGATGTATCTCAAAACACATTAGAATACCAAAGTATTTTTGCGGCCGGAATGATGTTGTTTTTATTTACATTTTTATTGAACAATATTAGTTTATGGGTGAAAAGAAAATATACAAATAAATATGAATAGTAATAAGTGGAGCATATTAAAAGATAAACTTTTTGAGGGTTTTGCAATTGCATGCACCTTAGCAAGCTTATTTGCATTAGCTCTTCTACTTTATACGATAATCTCAAAAGGTATCCAACATGTAAATTGGACTTTCTTATCATCTTTACCTTCTAGAAATGTTGACAAAACAGGCATCTATACTGCTATTGCCGGCATGTTAAGTGTTTTGTTTATGACAGTACTCATTTCATTCCCAATTGGAATTGGCGCAGGAATTTACCTAGAAGAGTTTGTGAATAAAAAAAATAGATACGCAAATATCCTCGAATCGAATATTATAAATTTAGCAGGAGTACCTTCTATCATTTATGGGATTGTTGGTCTAGAAATATTTGTTAGGCTTTGCGGATTTGGGAATAGTATTTTGGCAGGAGCATTTACGCTTTCACTATTAGTATTACCAATTGTTATTGTTGCCACCAGAGAAGCCATTAAATCTGTGCCATCCTCTTTAAGAGAAGCCTCGTTGGCAATGGGTGCAACTACTTGGCAAACCATTAAAAAAATTATTTTACCTTCTGCTTATGGCGGAATTTTAACAGGTATGATTTTATCCATTTCCAGAACAATAGGAGAAACAGCACCTCTTATTGTTGTAGGAGCTTTAATATATGTACCTTTTTTACCTGAGGGTTTAATGGACCAATACACTGTTTTACCAATTCAAATCTTCAATTGGATTAGCAGACCCCAACAGAGTTATATTAGTTTAGCTGCTGCTGGAATAATTATTTTACTTAGCATCACTTTCTTATTAAATGGATTAGCAATAATTTTAAGAAACAGGTGGTATAAACGTATGCAATAGATATGTATAAAATTGAAACGAAAGGATTAAATTCTTTTTACGGAAAAACACAAGTATTAAAAGATATAAATTTAGGTATCGAAGCAAATACCGTGACTTCATTTATCGGTCCTTCGGGTTGTGGGAAATCTACATTGTTGAGATGTTTCAATAGAATGAATGATATACTCCAAACTTTTCATATGAATGGAAATATCACCATAGATGGAAGAGATATTTATCAAGAAAAGATTGACATTATTGCCCACCGTAAAAAAGTAGGTATGGTGTTTCAAAAAGCGAACCCATTTCCAATGAGTATTTATGAAAACGTTGCTTATGGATTAAGGGTGAATAATATTAAACATCAAAAGTTTTTAGACGAAACCGTTGAGAAATCTTTAAGAATGGCAGCATTATGGGATGAGGTGAAAGACATTCTTCATAAGTCTGCAGTGCATTTATCTGTTGGCCAACAACAACGGTTATGCATAGCGAGAGCGCTTGCTGTAGAACCTTCGGTAGTATTAATGGACGAGCCTGCTTCTGCACTCGATCCCATTTCAACTGCAAAAATCGAAGAATTAATTTACGAACTCAAAAAGAAATATACCATTTTGGTCGTTACACATAACATGCAACAAGCAGCAAGAATAAGTGATAAAACTGCCTTTTTATATATGGGTGAATTAATTGAATTTGATGACACTAAAAAATTATTTACTGCACCCCAGTCGGAGCAAACGGAAAATTATATAACCGGAAGATTTGGATGATGCTGTGCGGCATGTCTACGGCAGTGCGGCACGTATAAGGCTGTGCGGCACGTCCACGTGGCGCACTATTAATAAAATAAATGCTGGACGTGGACGTCCAGCTCAGCATTATCAAAGACAACTCAGTCCCCATTACACATTACACACTACTTAAAAATGAATCATCTGCACAACGAAATAAAAAAGCTAAAAGAAACACTCATCGAAATGATGGAGCTTATTCGCCATCAAGTTGAAAAAAGTAATTTATCCCTGATTAAGTTTGATAAGAATTTAGCCCGCGAAGTAGTCTTTAATGAAAAAAGAGTGAATGCATATGAGCTAAAAATCGATAAGGACTGCGAAAGTATTTTTGCACTATTTAACCCTGTAGCAAACGATTTGCGATTTGTACTTTCTACGCTGAAATGCAATTCTAATTTAGAACGAATGGGAGACAATGCGGGGGGTATTGCTCTTTTTGTAATAGATTTAGAAGTTGCATTTGATGAAAAATTGGTTCAGGAGTTACAATTAACTACTATGTCTGGCATTTGTCTAAACATGATTGACAACATTTTACTTGCCTATAAGAATGACGATACCGATAGTGCTAGATTGCTTTTTGAAAAAGATGAAGAATTAAACAACCTAAATAAAGCTGCAAGCAAAATAATTGCCAACGAAATTTTACTTCATCCAGAAAACATAGATAATTTATTACGTTTATTAATTCTAGTTCGCAAAATAGAACGAACTGGGGATTTAATAAAAAGTATGGCCGAAGAAATAATTTTCTATGTAGAAGCTAAGGTTGTTAGACATGGTAAGAATACCATGAAAGGTATTTAATTTAATCGTTTTGTGATTTGTTCTTCAACTAGTTTATAAAACTGTAAAGGCTTTAAACTTCTCCAGTTTAATTCATCTAATTCTCCCCCGAAAGAAATATAATAATCGATATTACTTCTTTTAAATTCATCGATAACGTGCTCCCTGAAATTGATTCCAGCAATCCATCCATCTTCTATCTCTTGAAACCACTCTTCATAATAACAATCGTCTGAACTATGATAGTTTAGTACGTTCTCCCCGATTAGAATAAATTTATTGATGCCTTCATTTATCATCAATTCTAATATCTCTCTTTTCAGATACATAATGTCGTTGGTAATACAATCGTTCCATTCTCCGATGAACTCAATAATTGCATACTGTCTATCATAATCAGTAAAAATTATTTTGAGATAAAGCGTTGGGGAACCAAAAAAGTCCCATTGAGGGTGGATATAAAAATTATAAATGGTATCCGAAAATTCAAATTCAGAATATTCTTTCCCGTAAAATGGTGAACGCTCGTCTTCAGATGAAATATAATCATCGCGCCATTTGTAGAAAGGTTCTATATCATGCATAACTAGTTCTCAGTATTGAGTAGAGAGTATTGAGAGACTCACCTACTGCTGTTTTGTTTGGAAGTCCACCTCCACTATTTATTTAAATCATTTGCGCCACGTGGACGTGTCGCTCAGCCCTTTTATTTTTTTTGCGCCACGTGGACGTGTCGCTCAGCTTCATTTATAATTTATAATTAGTAATTGCACTTCTAACGTTTCCGTGTTTCGAAAGCAATTCAGATGCTGTTGCCTCATCCACCTGCAATTCGTCCATTATCATTTTCACCCCTCGGTCTATTAATTTATTATTCGACAATTGCATGTCAACCATTTTATTTCCTTTCACTCTACCTAACTTAATCATCACTGAAGTAGAGATCATATTAAGTACGAGTTTTTGTGCTGTTCCAGATTTCATTCGAGTACTGCCAGTAACAAATTCAGGACCAACAACTACTTCGATTGGTAATTCTGCAGCCTTAGCAACGGGGCTATTTTCATTGCAAACAATAGCACCTGTAAGTAACCCGTGTTCTTTCGCGGAATTTAATCCACCAATTACATAAGGGGTAGTTCCAGACGCAGCAATGCCAACTACTGTATCGTTTGGTGTGGGGTTGTACTCTTTTAAATCTTCCCACGCTTGATGTAGATCATCTTCTGCAAATTCTACTGCTTTACGAATCGCAGAATCTCCTCCTGCAATAATTCCAACCACGAGTCCATGTGGTACACCAAATGTAGGTGGGCATTCCGAGGCATCCACAATTCCTAAACGGCCACTTGTTCCAGCTCCAATATAAAATAATCGTCCGCCTTTATTCATTCGTAGAACTATTGCATCTATTAATTTCTCTATAGCAGGAATTACTTTTGAAATTGCAATTGGAACTGTTTGATCTTCCTTATTTATATTATTCAGAAGATCAATTGTGCTCATTGATTCTAAGTGATTATATTTTGATGACTGTTCTGTTATTCTTTCCATGCTGAATGATATTGTATGAGTCCAGCCATTGGAGTTTGTTCCATTTTGCCTAATTCATATCCGTATTCCAAAATTACATCTTTCCATTCATTCTTAAAATAATAAGCAATTGAACCAATGCAATGTATTTTTCTTGTTAGTTGAACTCCGTATGGCTTAATTTGTTTTTCTAAAAATTGAGAGAAGGAATTTCTCAACAAATCTCTTACATAATTGTTGCTTTTGTGTGCAGAGAGCCAAGTACAAAACGACGCTAAAAAAGCATTTGCATTGGGCTCCTTATAAATTTTATTCAAGTAATAATTTAATTCATAAGGGTATTCTGCAATAAATAAATCTCTAAGATCATCAGGAACATTTCCATACCATATATCTGCTATAAACTGCTTGCCAATATAAGACCCAGAGCCTTCATCACCTAAAACATACCCTAATGAAGGTGTATTTTGAATAATATTTCGTCCATCATATAAACAAGAATTTGAACCAGTACCTAAAATAACTGCAATGCCAACTTCATTCTGACAAAGCGCTCTAGCAACTGCAAGCAGATCGTGCTCTACTTCTATTTTTGCTTTCGGATTTATTTCTCTTAGCGCAAATTCAATTATTTTTTTGTTTTCAACACTCGAACAACCAGCACCATAAAAAAATATAGCCGATGGTATTTCTTTTAAAACAGAAATGATTTCGAGTTGAACAATAGCCGAAATCATTTCCCTCGAACTAATGTATGGGTTAATGCCTGTGGTGTATATTTCTTGTACCACCCTATCTATATCGACCAAACACCATAACGTTTTGGTACTTCCACTATCTACAACCAAATGCATAATAAAAAGTTGAAATTATTAATATCTTAACTAAATTTACTGCATGCAAAATAAGAAAACTTCTGCGATAAGCTCCGCCCTGTTAGTTAGTTTAGTGTTAATTCTTGGAATGTTTCTTGGCATAAAATTTCAGGACGAAATACATGCATTAGGTTTTCGCACAAAAGTAAGTTCTATGGAGCAAGTAATGAGGCTTATAGAAAAAAAATATGTGGATACAGTAGACCTACATACCATAGAGCAATCAACCATTGAAGACTTATTATCGAAATTAGATCCACATTCTGTATATATTCCTGCCGATGAATTTCAACGTGTAAATGAGCAATTAGAAGGAAATTTTGAGGGCATTGGAATAGAATTTTATTTACTAAACGATACCATTTATGTAGTTTCTGCCATTAGTGGAGGTCCCTCTGAACAACTAGGGATTAAATCTGGAGATAAAATAATAAAGGTTGATGGGAAAGTGGTGGCTGGTAAAAAAATTGCCAATAGCGATGTTACTAAAATGCTTAGAGGTGAAGGAGGTTCTAAGGTGAAGGTAAGCATCAAAAGAAATAATAAACCGGAACTCTTAGATTTTGAAATAACCAGGGGTACAATTCCCTTGAACAGTGTGGATGTTGCCTACATGCCAAGCAATGATGTTGGTTATATAAAGGTGAGTTCTTTTGGTAGCACTACTTACGACGAATTTTTCGAGGGGCTTAAAAAGCTAAAAAGCGAGGGGATGAAAAGTTTAATCCTCGACCTACGAGGAAATCCGGGAGGATATTTAAATACGGCGATTATGATTGCGGATGAACTTTTGGGCGACAAGAAATTAATTGTTTATACGGAAGGAAAAGCTTCTCCGAAAAAAGAAGAATTTGCAACGGAAGCCGGTAATTTCGAGAATGGTAAACTAATTGTTCTAATTGATGAGGGTTCGGCTTCGGCAAGTGAAATTGTAGCTGGAGCTGTTCAAGATTGGGACCGAGGAATAATTGTAGGAAGAAGATCATTTGGGAAGGGGTTAGTTCAGGAGCAAGCCATTCTTGCAGATGGGTCGCGTTTAAGGCTCACCATTGCACGATACTACACTCCAACTGGTCGATGTATACAAAAACCATATGACAAGGGATTAGAGGCCTATGAGAGCGATTTAAGCCTACGATACGTACATGGTGAACTTAGCAACGCAGACAGTGTTCATATTTTAAAGCAAAAAGCTTTTACAACACCCTCTGGGAAAAAAGTATATGGAGGCGGCGGAATTACGCCCGACATTTTTATGCCAATAGATACAGATGATTATTCGTTGTTCTACAGCAGATCTATTTCTGATGGGTTATTAACTGAGTTTATTTATAAATACGCCGATTCTCACAAAGGGGTTTTCAGCCAATTTAAAACAGCAAAATCATTTGTGGATGGATATAATGTGTCTGATGCATTGTTCGAACAGTATGTTTCCTTTAGCGGTTTAAAAGGCAATGCTGCAAGTGTGAGTGATTTAAAAAGATCCTCCGCATCCATGAAAATACAGATGAAGGCAATTATTGCTAGGCAGTATTTTAGGGCCGAAGGGTACTATATGGTGATGAAAAGCCTTGATAAAGGGCTATTGAAGTCGATTTCTCTTCTTCAAGCTAATCTATAACGAAAGTTTAAAGCAAAAAAAAAGCCTCACATAAGGAGGCTTTAATTTCTTCTGGTGAAGATTACTTAGCAACTTCTGTAGTAGCTGTAGTATCCATAGTAGCTGAAGAATCAGCAGCCATAGAAGCAGCGTTAGAAATTGAATCTGCTTGAGCAGCAGCGATAGAATCAGCCATAGCTTTTTCTTTAGCAGCTTTTTGCTCAGCACTTTCACCACATGCAACGAATCCAAAGATACCTGCAGTTAACAATAAAACTAATACTTTTTTCATTTTGGTTATAAGATTTTAAAACGCAGCAAAGGTAAAATAAAAAACTCAATTCAAAACAATTATTTTTAAATAATTATTTAACGTATCTATTTCTGTCTTAGAAATATAGTAATTGGCACCCCAGTAAAATCGAAATTTTCTCTCAATTTATTCTCTAAAAAGCGTTTATAAGGCTCTTTTACGTATTGAGGGAGGTTACAGAAGAATGCAAATGCTGGTGCTCTTCCTGGTATTTGAGTTACGAATTTAATCTTCACATATTTACCCTTTAAACTCGGAGGTGGATAATTTTGAATAATTTCCAACATCACATCGTTTAATTTTGAAGTAGGGATATGCTTGGTTTTGTTTTCATAAACCTCTTTGGCAGTTTCAATTGCTTTCATCACTCTTTGCTTGGTTAAAGCAGAGGTAAACACAATTGGAACATCCACAAATGGTGCTAATTTTTCTCTAATTCTCTCTTCAAATTCCTTACTTGTTTTGGTATCCTTTTCCACTAAATCCCACTTGTTAATCAAAACGACTACACCTTTGTGATTCTTTTCGATTAATTTGAAGATATTAATATCCTGAGATTCAATTCCTTCTGTAGCATCAATCATTAAAATACATACATCGGCTTTTTCTAAGGCTTTGATTGTACGCATTACAGAATAAAACTCAATGTTTTCGCTCACTTTGGTTTTCTTACGTAACCCAGCAGTGTCTATTAACATAAAATGATGCCCAAATTGATTGTATTCAATTTCTATAGAATCGCGAGTTGTACCAGCTATTGGAGTCACAATATTTCGATCTTTTCCAAGCAAGGCGTTAATGATAGATGATTTACCCACATTAGGACGGCCTAAGAAGGCGTATGTTGGCAATTGGTTAGGTTCTTCGAACTCTTCCTCAAAATGCTTCACAACGTCGTCTAATAGCTCCCCTGTGCCACTTCCAGTAATTGATGAAATACAATATAGTTCTCCCAATCCAAATGAATAGAAAACAGATGCTTCTGCAATCAGATTGTTATTATCTACTTTGTTAGCTACCACAAAAACTGGTTTTTTAGATTTACGAAGCATTGAAGCTATTTCATCATCTAAATCGGTAATACCTGTTTTTACATCAACCATAAAAATAATTACAGTTGCTTCTTCAATAGCAATCATTACCTGTTCGCGGATGGCAACTTCAAATTGATCCTCCGAATTCGCTACATATCCACCAGTATCTATAATGGTAAATTTCTTTCCAATCCATTCTGCCGTTTCATAATGGCGGTCGCGGGTTACTCCACTAAAATCATCGACAATCGCCTTACGGCTTTCTGAAAGTCGGTTAAATAGGGTCGATTTCCCCACATTTGGTCGCCCTACAATGGCTACTATATTACTCATAATTAATTTACTAAGGTTACTATTGATCGTAACCGAATCTCTTTAAATAATTTTTCTTGTTTCTCCAATCACTTACCACTTTCACAAACAATTCTAAAAACACTTTCTTCCCAACGAATTCCTCTATAGAGATACGCGACTGCGTACCGGTTCTTTTGATTGATTCGCCACGATGTCCCAAAATAATAGCCTTCTGCGACTCTCTTTCCACAATTATCTCGGCCTGTATTTTTACAATATTAGGTTCATCGATAAATGAAGTAACAATAACTTCTGTGCTATAAGGGATTTCTTTTTGATAGAACATCAATATTTTCTCGCGAATCATCTCCGAAACAATAAAGCGTTCCGTTCTATCTGTATATGTATCATCTTTAGGGTAATATGCCGGATGTTCTGGCATGTTATCTATAATGAATTTAAATATTTCTTTCACTTGAAAATCGTGCAATGCCGAAGCTGCGAAAATTGCAACTGGGTTTAACGCTGTTTTCCAATATTCAATTTTCTCTGCAATTTCCTCTTGTTTAGCTTCATCAACCTTGTTTATGACCACTACAACTGGCGATAAACAATGTTCTAACGATTTCAATACCTCTTCTTCGTCATGCTTCTCATGGATATCAGTTACCAATAACACAATATCGGCATCAGTTAAAGATCCATAAACAGCACTCATCATCGACTCATGTAAGCCATACATAGGTTTTATAATTCCAGGAGTGTCTGAAAACACTACCTGAAAATCCTCTTCATTTAAAATACCGAGTATTCTATGGCGGGTTGTTTGTGCTTTTGGGGTGATGATAGAGAGCTTTTCTCCTAACAAAGCATTCAATAATGTGGACTTCCCAGCATTAGGCTTACCTATAATTGACACAAAACCAGCCTTATGACTCATAATATTGAAAATAATTTGGATTGCAAAGAAACGAATTATATCTTTGCAATCCAATTAAAAACGGAGTCATCTAGATTTAATCGGATATAACAGTGCGGGATGGAGCAGTTGGTAGCTCGTCGGGCTCATAACCCGAAGGTCATAGGTTCGAGTCCTGTTCCCGCTACCTAAAATCAAATAGCTAATTAGCCAATGTGCCGATTAGCTATTTTTGTTTAAGGCTAGTTCAGAATCCCGATTACTATCGGGAGCTTTATGCCAAGATAAATCCTATTTGAAAAGTATAAAAAGCGGAGCAGTGTAACATACAACCCCGCCCAACTGCAAAAAGCAATCTATATTACGATCTTTTCGATAGTTTCCCATCGACCATCACTACCAGTAGAACTACCAAGGATAGAACAGCACAGGCCGCCAGAATTATGTTTCAAATTCCAGTTACGCCTATAATGAACATTAAGACTAAGATAGGAACAGAAAGTAGTAACTAGCAGCTTTGCAGAAAAACCAAATAGAAAAATGAAATCACAGGAATTAGCTCAAAAGTTATTAGAGTCACCAAATAAGGATGTAGTAATACCTGTTGAGAATAAAAAAAGTATACACTCTTGTAGAAGATATAATAGAATACAAAGACGAACGAAGTAACAAGCTTGTATTACAGAGTGACTTCTTTGAAGAAGAAGATAAGTTAGGTATGACAGGATTAATTGCTGATTTTAGGGAGCGGTTTTCATAATTATTCGAAGTATTCACTGAGTTTCGAATGAATTGTTTCAATTTGCTTTCTATAAACATCATCAATTGGCCTTGTTTGAGCTAAAGGCATTGAACTATTTTTTATCCATCCTCTAATATCTACGTCCAATTGCTTCCAAAACAGATAATACATAGTATTGATTAATTTTTCATCAATGTGATTTTCCTTATATACTTCAACTAACCTATCCATAACCTCTAAGGAAATAATTATTTCAGTTATCGTATTTATATAGAATTCTTGCTGGGTGTGTTCTTTTCTCCATACTTGATTGCATCCATGAGAATATTCAGAGGCTGTTTTAATAAATAAATTCCCAATTGAAACCCTAAGATTATTTCTAGCATATTCATTTTGTTCCTTCATTTCACCCCTAGTAAGTTCTAATTCTTTCTTTTGAGATTGATATGTTCTGTATAGAAGAATAAATGCTGCAATAGAAAGAAATGGAGTAGTTATACCTCCAATAAAACTTCCTAAATCTCCATAGTCTTTTATATTAATATAACGTCCAAATATTTTTATAAAACCATCATTCTGTTGAAATGGGATAAAAAGACAGCTTATTCCTATAATCAATAATAGAAAAGCTAATGAAAGACCTATGTCAATTTTTATTTTTTTCATATTCTTCGTTATAAACTAATATAGTTATTATGAATCTATATTCTCCTATAGTTGAATTAGAATATAGAATAAGACAAATTAGTTCTATTGAAGGTAGTGATATTAAAGGTGGTGATATTAAAGATGGTCTTGTAGATATTGCAGAATAATAAGAAATTTCTTATTATTGTAGAATAATAAACAACAAAACCCTTAGAGTAATCTATTACTTACATACAAAAGTAGTTTCTAGATTAAACTAAGAGTTTTTACAACTCACAAATGTTGTAACTGTTGTCTCTTCAGAAGAGAATCAAAAGACCCGTTTGCGCGGGTTTTTTCGTTTGATTAATCCAAAGATAGTAGAATTCATTTAAAATTTAGCATCAACTTAACGAGAAAATCAATAAGAAAAATGTTATTGCTTTTTCATATATGCGAATGCAGTTTCCAGTTAAAACTTTTTTGAAATAATTTTAAACAAGCAATAAAATTCGATTTTTTTGATCCAATCAATATTTCAAAATAGTTTCCCCTTTTATTGTTTTTATACTTTAAGATTGCCTAAAACTTTAGCCGATTATAGAAGTGCTGCGAGTAGCGTTTATTGATTCCTATTTTTTTGCAAAATTGTGAAAAATATGCCAAAGCAGTTTATTTCAGAACTTCCGACCTTCTAATCTTCTGAATTTTTGACCTTCTTCATTTCCTGCAACAACTTCTCCGGGATAGGTCTGCATTGGCAATTTTTCTGGTGGGCTAAATGCCACTTCACCCTTTCTTCAAAAGTTGGATTCTTAGGCATTCTATTTTTCTCGTGCCATTCTTTATTGATTTTCATCTCCGTTTTAATTTATGTTGAAGCAAACAACCTATGGTAAAACTAATAGTTGGAATGGCTAGGTAACTCAACCCAATGGACATAAAGTACGCTGAAATAGTGGTGTTCATCATTGGTACTAGTACAATAATATCGAGAATTAAATTTATAGCAAACCAAGATAAACCTACTATTAGTCCATTCGAAATGAAATCATCCTCTACAAATTTAAAGTAACGAGTTAAGAGATAGCATCCAGAAACTACTCCAATCAACATAATAAGCGTCTTAAAAGTAGCATAAGGTACTACAAGTTCTCCTCCAGGTTTATAAAACAGAAAGGATACTGCAAAAGG
>CALRIM020000048.1:0-18664 GCA_943360385.1 Rhizobium sp. Q54
ATAATTTTTATCGCTCGAAATAGAAATAATAAATACAAAAGTAAAATTATTCCTCCTCCAACTAATCCGTATTCTTCAATAATAATCGTATAAATAAAATCGGAAGATGCTTGTGGTAAATAGTTCTGTTCGGTACTATTTCCAGGGCCTTTACCAAACACGCCACCTGTAGCGATAGCAATTTTTGCATGATCAGATTGATATCTTTTATCTGCATCAACTGTTTCGTGATTCATAAAAGTTGCAATCCTCGATCTGTAGGTTTCTCTACGTGGACCAAAAAAGATAACCACTAAAAGAATTGCTCCAACGGCTAAACACGATAAAAATATTTGTTTAAAACTCACTCTACCAATCAGCATAATTAAACAACAAGTGCCGAAAAGCATAATAGCTGTTGAGAAATTGGCTGGTGCAATTAAAGCTATGATTGCACAAACAGATCCTAAAATTGGCAAAAAAGATTTCTTAAAATCTTTAATATTTTCTTGCCTTTTCGAAAGCTCACGTGCTAAAAACATAATGAGTGCAAGCTTCGCCAAATCGGACGATTGAAACGTTTGGCCAGTAAATGGAATCGTAATCCATCTACTCGCTTGGTTAATTTCACTTCCAAATAATAAGGTATAAAGTAATAACGGGATAGAAATAAAAAGTAAAATTTGAGAAATTCTAGAATAATATCTATAATCCAACAAATGAGCAAACCACATTAATACTAAACCTGCTATGATTAGGGATAAGTGTTTGAAAAGATAATATTCTGTATTGCCCGATTGGAATTTATAGGCCAAGGTTTTTGTTGAACTATAAACCGCCAATAGGGAAACAAGGGTAAGGATGGTTACAATCATCCAAATCCAAATATCACCTTTTGTTCTACTTAATATCCACTTCATTTTTACAATTCTTTTACTGCAGCTTTAAACTGATCGCCTCTATCTTCGTAATTTTTAAACAAATCGAAACTTGCACATGCTGGAGATAATAACACGGTATCTCCTTTCTTAGCTAAATGATAACTCACTTCTGCTGCTTCTGCTGCAGATGCTGTATTTACAATAATGTCTACACAATCATCAAATGCTTCATGAATTTTTCCATTGTCTGTTCCTAAACAAACAATTGCTCGAACTTTTTCTTTTACTAAATTTTTTAAGATCGAATAATCGTTTCCTTTATCAACTCCACCAGCAATCCAAACAATTGGGGTAGTTACACTTTCTAAAGCATACCATGCTGAATTAACATTAGTAGCCTTGCTGTCGTTAATAAATTCGATATCCTGAATGCGAGCGACATGCTCTAATCGATGCTCTGCATTCTTAAAATCAGAAAAACTTTCTTTCATCGATTCACTGCGAATCTCTAAAAGTTTTGCTGCGATACCAGATGCCATCGAATTGTACAAGTTGTGTTTACCTTGTAATGCAAGTTCTTGAATAGTCATGTTAAATGTATGATTTAGTATGTGTATGTAAAATGTATTTCCTTCTAAATATGCTCCTTCTTTAACTTCTTCTTTTATGCTAAAGGGAATCATAGTTCCTTGTATATCATGGCGTTTCAGGCCATTCATTGTTTCTTCATCATCTATGCAATAAATGAAATAATCGCTCTTCGTTTGATTTTGTGCTATGCGAAATTTAGAATCCACATAGTTTTCTAATTTGTAATCGTATCGATCTAAATGATCGGGAGTAATGTTAGTTAGTATTGCAATGTCTGCTTTAAACTCAAACATATCATCCAACATAAAACTGCTCAACTCTAAAACATAGTAATCGAATTTTTCTGTTGCAACTTGGTAAGCAAAACTATGTCCGATGTTACCTGCCAATCCAACATTTAACCCCGCCTTTTTAAGTAAGTGATAGGTTAAAAGTGTGGTAGTCGTTTTTCCATTCGTTCCAGTAATGCAAATCATTTTTGCATTGGTAAAACGAGCAGCAAATTCAATTTCAGAAATCACTGGAATGCCCTGTTTTCTCAATGCTTTCAACAATGGAGCTTTCTCTGGTATGCCAGGACTTTTAATCACTTCCGTTGCATTCAATATTTTTTCTTCAGTATGTTGTCCTTGCTCCCATTCCACTCCTTCATCATTCAACATTTTCTGATAAATATCTTTTAGTGTACCTGCGTCAGACAAGAACACATCGAAGCCTTGACGCTTTGCTAGCACCGCAGCTCCCGTTCCACTTTCCCCTCCTCCAAGTATTACTATTCGTTTGCTCATATGTTCGTGTGCTCGTGTGCTCGTAATATATTATCTCAATTTTAATGTCACTATCGTTACCACCGCTAGTATAATTCCAATGATCCAAAATCTTGTTACTATTTTTGGCTCGGAATATCCCGATTTTTGGTAATGGTGATGCAATGGCGACATCTTAAAAATTCTCCTACCTTCTCCGTACTTTCTTTTTGTGTATTTAAAATATCCTACCTGTAGAATTACAGATAAACTCTCTACTAAAAATATTCCACATAAAATTGGAATCAATAATTCTTTGCGAATCATAATTGCATAGGATGCAATTATTCCTCCAATTGCTAAACTACCTGTATCGCCCATAAACACTTGTGCTGGATAGGCATTGTACCATAAGAATCCGATGCAAGCTCCAATAAATGCACCCGCAAAAATCACGAGCTCACCAGAGTTCGGTATGTACATTATGTTTAAGTAATCGGCAAAAACCATGTTACCCGAAACATATGCGAGCACACCGAGGGTTGCTCCAATAATAGCAGAGGTTCCTGTAGCTAAGCCATCGATACCATCTGTAATATTTGCACCGTTAGACACTGCAGTGATAATGATAATTACAATTGGAATGAAAATCCAGAATGCATATTTCTCATAATCATCTCCAATAAATTTTAAAAGTTTAGCATAATCAAACTCATTGTTTTTATAAAAAGGAACATTCGTTTTGGTCGATTTCGTTTCCTTTGTCATTTGAAACTTACTATGTGTGTTCGTTTCATCGAACGTTTGATACTGAGATAAGCCTGCAGCACTAGCAGGGACTTTTTCCTTTACTACAATTGATGGATGAAAAAACATCGTATATCCAACTATTAATCCTAAACCAACCTGTCCTACAATTTTAAATCTTCCTGCTAATCCTTCTTTATTCTTTTTAAATACTTTTATGTAATCGTCAATAAATCCAATAGCTCCCATCCATACAGTGGTAACTATCATTAAAATAATATAGATGTTATTTAATTTCGCAAATAATAATGTTGGAATTAAAATAGCTGCAAGAATTATCAACCCACCCATTGTTGGAGTACCTTGTTTTTCTTTTTGCCCTTCTAATCCTAAATCGCGGATTGTTTCACCAACTTGTTTACGATGCAAATATGCTATCAATGTTTTCCCCATCAACAGAGAAATCACTAAAGAAACAATCACCGCCATGGTTGTACGGAAAGTGATATATTGAAATACACCTGCGCCAGGGAAGTCAAAGTTTTTATCTAAATAGGTAAATAAGTAGTATAACATATCTAATTATTTTTGGGTGTTATCTAATAAATCAAATTGCTCTTTCAATACTTTCTTATCATCAAAAGGGTATTTCACACCAGCAATTTCTTGGTATTTTTCATGTCCTTTCCCAGCCAATAAAATTATATCTCCTGCTTGTGCTAAATGGCAAGCTGTTTTAATTGCTTCCTTTCTATCAACTATACTGATGGTTTTAGCTCTATTCGTAATACTAACTCCAGTTTCCATTTCCTTAATAATGGTTGATGGATCTTCTGTACGAGGATTATCGGAAGTAATAATTACTTTATCACTTAATTTGCAAGCAACCTCTGCCATAATTGGGCGTTTGGTTTTATCTCTATCACCACCACACCCCACTATACTTATAATTTTTTCGTTTCCTTGTCGGATGTTATGAATCGTTTGCAATACATTTTTCAATGCATCAGGTGTATGCGCATAATCAACAATACCAATGGTTCCGTTGCTTGCTACAATATATTCGAACCTTCCTTCAGCACCATCCAATGCTGATAAAATGGTAAGTACTTTCATTTTATCTTGCTCCAATAAAACAGCAGTACCATATACCGCTAAAATATTATAAGCATTAAAGCTGCCTATCATTTTAAACCATACTTCAAGGTTATCTATGTTTAATAATAATCCTGAAAACTGATTCTCAACAACTTTTCCTTTGAAATCTGCCATTGTTAATAAGGCATACGATTTTTTGTAGGCATCTGTATTTTGTAGCATTACAGCACCTCTCTTATCATCGGCATTTGTTAAAGCAAAAGCAGATTTTGGTAATTGATCAAAGAAATATTTTTTTGCTTTAATATATTCATCAAACGTTTTATGGAAATCTAAATGATCATGAGAGATATTACTAAACACTCCACCTGAAAATGTTAACCCTGCAATTCGCTCTTGTATAGTTGCATGCGAGCTAACTTCCATAAAGCAATAGTCACACCCCTTATTAATCATCTTAATTAATAATTCGTTTATTGAAATTACATCTGGAGTAGTATGTGTTGAAGGAATAATTTCATCATTGATTTTATTTTCTACCGTAGAAATTAATCCAACATTATTCCCTAATTCTCTAAATAATTTATATAATAAAGTAGCTATAGTTGTTTTTCCATTAGTACCAGTAATTCCTACTAGTTTAATTTTTTTCGATGGATGATCGTAGAAATTTGCAGCGATGTAACCCATTGCTCTACTACTATCATCTACAACTAAATAGGTAACATTAGGAACAATAACACTTGGCAACTCCTCACAAACAATCGCACTAGCCCCTTTAATTGCTGCGCTCTCCATAAAATCATGCCCATCTACTACAGTTCCTCTTGTAGCCACAAACAACGAATCGGTTTCTACTTTTCTAGAATCAAAACAAATAGATTTCACATTAACATCAGTATTGTAATTACTGTTGTTAATCTTCACTCCTTGTAATATGTCTGCTAATTTTTTCACTATTTTAATTCTAATAAAATACTTGCCCCTTTTCTTATTGCCTGACCAGATGTCATGGATTGTTGTACAACTTTACCACTCCCAATTGCTCTGGCTTTTAATCCAGCATTTTCTAATAAATACACCGCGTCTGTAAGCCCCATTCCTATTACGTTTGGCACAATACCTTGAGTAATTTCTTTCGACTCAAATGCTAATGTTTGATTTTCTTTTGAAACACCCACCCATTCTACATCATTTGCGATGGTAGGTTTCACACCAATTTTCTCGTATGCTGTAACTGTTTTACTTTTCGAGCCTGCTTTAGAAACTGGAATGTCTGTAGGTAATGCGGCATATAATGTTTCTATATCCTGATGCATATCTAAACGTGTAGAATATACTTTATCGGCAATGTTTTTAAACACCGGACCAGCTACCACATTTCCGTAATATCCTGCATGCGATGGATCTATTACTACAACAATCATTGAGTACTTTGGATTATCTGCTGGGAAATACCCACAGAAAGATGCTTGATAAGTTTTCTTTCCATTTTTATAACCAGATTTTCCTTGAGCCACCTGAGCTGTACCCGTTTTACCAGCTATAGGATAAACTGTAGTACTTAAATTTTTTGCAGAACCTTCCTTAACTACACCTTCCATCATCATACGTAGCATGGCCAGCGTTTCATCAGAACAAATTTTCTTACGAATTACTTTTGTTTGATAGGATTCTACGACCACCCCTAAACTTCTTTTTTCTCGAACAATAATTGGAGAAATAAATTTCCCTTTATTTGCTACTGCATTATATAATAATAGGGTTTGCAAAGGAGTCATTTTAATTTCATACCCAATTGCTAAACGCGATAAACTTAAGCCACTCCAATCTGGTGAACTTGGATCTTTTACTCTTGGTTTAGGCGTTCCTGGTATTTGCAATCCAATAGGTTCACCAATTCCAAATTCTTTTAAATGGTCAGTAAATTTCTCGGGGTTATTTTTATATCCATTATGAATTTTCTTTGCAATAGCTACATTGGAAGATTTCTCGAAAGCCGTTAACATCGGTATTCTTCCATATCCACCTTCATGAGAATCACTAAGTGTGCTATTATACAATCTGAATTTACCTCCGTCTGTATCCACAGTATCCGATGGACGAAATATTCCATCTTCTAGTGCAGCCATATAAGAAGCTAATTTAAAAGTAGAACCAGGTTCCATTGCTTCTCCAATAGCATAATTATATTTTTCTTGATAAACTCCTTCTTCAATACGAGTAAGATTTGCTATTGCTTTAATCTCACCAGTTGCCACTTCCATTAATATCACACAACCATGGTCTGCATTGTGTTTTACGAGTTGCTCGTTCAATGCATTTTGTGCAACGTCTTGTATGTTTACATCGATGGTGGTATAAATATCGTACCCATCCTTTGGGGCAATTTCATCCTCTTCATTTATTGGCATCCAAATTCCACCAGAAATTCTTTGCACTAAACGCTTACCAGTTGTCCCACCTAAATCAGTATCAAATGCGCCTTCTAATCCTACTGGTTGAACTCCTGCTACTTTGTAACCAATGGTTCTAGAAGCTAACTGCTTAAAGGGTTGCACACGTTTATCCTTTTGAATAACTAACAGTCCACCTTTGTTTTTTCCCATTTTAAAAATCGGGAATTTCTTTACTGCTTTTAATTGAGGATAATTAACTACACGTTTAATTAAAAAGTAACGCTCTTTATTTTTTCTAGCTTGAATTAATTTATGTTCATATTCCGAAGCCGTTTTATCTTTAAATAAATTAGCTAAACATATAGCAAGCGAATCTACATTCTCATTAAAAATTTCTTTCGTAAGAGATTCCGTCATTAAATCCATTCGTAACTCGTATTCTGGTAATGAGGTTGCTAACAAACTTCCATCAGACGAATAAATATTTCCACGACCAGCTTCTACATCTATATAATCGGTAGTTAAACTATCGCTCATTTTTTTCCATTGGTCTCCCTGAACGAATTGAATTTGTACTGCACGAGCAAAAATGGCTATGGCTACTAAGGCTAGCAACACATAGGTAAAATAGACGCGAAGAATAATGTCCTTACGAATACTCATTTTTGATTCACATTTATTTTTGTTGGCGGAACAACCGCTTCTTTCAATCCAAATACGGTAGTAAGTTTAGCGAGTTCGCTTTGTTTACTCTTAGATACCAATTCAGATTTAGCCGTTAAATGTTCCCACTTTAATTCTTTTAATTCTTTATTTATCTTTTCGATCTGACGAATATTTTTTTCAGCATAATGCTTATTCGCGATGTATAACATTCCGAGGACCGTTAAAAAAAACAAAAAAGGCATCAGGTTTACAGCAGATTCTTTCGACATGTTTTGAGCAACCCAAGTATTAAAGGCACTTGGCTTTGAAGGAGCGGTAGGCTTCTTTTCCACTACTGGCTCTATTGGCTCAATAATTTCTGGAATGCTTTCCACCTCAACGTTATCTCTAATTTTATTCATCCGTTTTTTCTGCTATTCTTAGCTTAGCACTACGTGCTCTATTATTTATTTTCACTTCTTCTTCTGTAGCAACAACTGCTTTGCGTGTTACAGCGGTTAATGGTGTATGAGAATTTCCGTACAAATCTTTCTCCACCTCACCCGAAAATTTCCCTTTTTGTATAAAGTTTTTCACCAATCTATCTTCTAAAGAATGATATGACATTACGACCAATCTTCCTTTCGGTTTTAACACTTCCGCACTTTGAGTTAAAAAATCTTTTAGAACTTCCAACTCTTCGTTCACTTCTATTCTTAACGCTTGAAACACTTGTGCGTAATACTGATTCTCCTTACCACGCTTCACCATTGGGCGAATTAATTCTTTAAATGCAGCTACCGTTTCTATCGGTTGAATTACTCTAGCCTTTGAAATTAATGCTGCTAAACTTTTAGCGTTATGTACTTCTCCATACATTCCGAAGATTTTATGTAAATCTTCATCCGAATAATTATTGAGAATATATTTTGCATCTTTCTCTCTAAGCTGATCCATTCGCATATCAAGTGTAGCATCAAAGCGAATCGAAAAACCTCTGTCTGCTGCATCAAACTGATGCGACGATACACCAAGGTCTGCCAATATTCCATCCACTTTTTGAATTCCTAAAAATCTTAATTGATTTTTCAGAAACTGAAAATTTTGATCGAGGAAAATAAATCGATCGTCTGCTGGAATATTCTTCCTTGCATCTGGATCTTGATCGAAACCTATTAATTTCCCTTCTGGACCAAGTCTTTCTAATATTGCTTTTGAATGGCCACCTCCACCAAAGGTGACATCCACATAAATTCCATTTTTTTGAATGTTCAATCCCTCCAAACATTCCTGCAACATCACAGGTTGGTGATAGCTAGTCATTGTTTTGGGATTTATTTTTAGCCATTACCTCTTCTGCCAAACTTGCAAAGTCTTCAGGCTCATCACCCAGCATATTTTCGTAATTGGCTTTCGACCACACTTCTATTCTATTTGAATAAGCGAACAACACTAAGTCCTTCTCTATAGATGCATATTCTAATAACGCTTTGGGTAATAACAAACGACTGGTTCCATCCAATCCTAGTTCAGATGCACCACGGAAAAAATAACGAGCAAATTCACGGTTCTTTTTAGAGTAAAGATTAAGTTGATTCACTTCTTCACTAATAATTTTCCATTCGTTTAACGGATACAACACTAAGCATTTTTCAAAACCACGATTAATTACGAAACGATCTTGCGCTTCTGGAGAAAGCTGCTTCTTTAGGCCAGCAGGAAGCATTACCCTTCCTTTGGGATCTAATTTGCATTCATATTCACCTAAAAACTGTGTCATTTCTACTTTTTGCTTCTTTTTCTAGTGTAAAATTATTAAATCTTACCACTTTTTACCACATTCTACCACAAAAAGTTATCAACATGCCTACAGCAACTATTTTTTCGCAATTGGGCATAAAAAAAGCCATGCGAATGGCATGGCTTAGGGAATGTGTGTTTTAAAACTAAAGATGTCCTTTATACTTTTTAAGGGCAAAAACGAGCGCCACATTTAAAATTATTAAAAGACTAATAATGATTATCATGATTTCTATAATTAAATTGTTGTTGTACCTCAAAAATACAACACTAAAACAGCATTATAAATACGACAAAGTACGTATTTATACATTCAATTATTTTTTGTATAGGAAAGTGGAGGAAATGAGTAAAAACTCCTTTAAGCTATTGAAATGGCGTTTTATTAATACTTGATATTGCCATCTAATTTAAACCACAATTCGAAAGCTTCGATTGCTTCTTCTCTTAAAACCTGTTGAGCAGGGATTTTTCTTTCGGTAATATCTTTGGCAATTTCTTCGTAAATAAAATGGTCATCGAAGTTGATTTTGGCAGCATCAACTTTTGTGTTGGCATAAAAAATCCTGTTTGCACGAGACCAGTAGATCGCAGAAAGGCACATAGGACAAGGTTCGCAGCTAGTATATATATCGCAACCATCTAATTGAAAAGTACCCAGTTGCTTGCAGGCATTCCTAATCGCAACTACTTCAGCATGTGCTGTAGGATCATTTGTAGAAGTTACTAGATTAGTTCCTCTGGCTATTACCTCCCCATCTTTTACAATTACACAAGCAAATGGACCACCTCTTTTGGTGATAACGTTTTCTATTGAAAGCTTGATGGCCTCACGCATGAAAGACTCGTGGTTGATTTGCATATTTATTTTACTTGGTTATTAGGTTATTACGAATTTGAAGGAGGGATTGTTTCATGACTTTATACCCAAAGGTAGCTGGTAATTGGTAGCTTGTATCACGCTGTGATGGATGTCCACGTCCATCTACGTCCATTTTTTTAGTGCTCGACGTGGACGTCGAGCTCAGCAATATAACGTCGAGTCCAACAATTCTTAATTTTCCTTCTTGTATTGTTCGTTCAACCCTTTCAACACTTCATTCGTAATATCTAAACTATCATTAGCATAAAGAATGCCTGTACCTTTAGTGTAGTTCATTACGATTTTATACTTCTTACCTTTGGTATGTTCTTTTAAATAGGCCGAAACTTTATCGAATAGTTTTTCATTAAATTTCACTTGCTCTTCTTGCAATTTTGCAGCAGCACTTTCGCTATACGTTCTAAGCTCTTGTTCTTTACGCATCAACGCCTCTTCTATTTTAGCACGTTGATCGGCGGTCATGCTTGCACCTTGTTGTTGATAGTTCGCAAAATCTTTTTCTAAAACAGAACGCTTGCCTGCAATTTCATTTTCAGTTCTAGCAGTTTTTGCTTCAAAATCTTTTTTTGCTTTCTTAAAATAATCGTAATTTTCTAATAAAGAATCTCCATTTACATAAACAGTTGTAGCACTTTCGTCTACTACATGAGTACTATCCAAAGCGCTAGTAAATACAGGGCTTGTAGAAGTAGTAGAAAAATGCAGAATATATAATACTACTACTGCAATTGCAATGATGATATTGAAGATTAGGTTTCCTTTTTTCATACGTTATTTTAGAATTAAGATGTGAGATGTGAGATGTGAGATGTGAGATATGAGATGTGTGTTTCTCAAATCTCATATCTCATATCTAGTTACTAGTCATGATGGTGTCCACCTTCGCCATGAACATGTCCGTGATCAAGTTCTTCTGAAGTTGCTTCACGAATACCATGAACAGAACCAACGAAAGTTAAATCCTTCCCAGCTAATGGGTGATTAAAGTCCATCTTTACAAAATCGTCGTTTACATCAACTACTAAACCTTGCATTTTATTTCCTTCTTGATCGCTCATTGGAATAAAAGCACCTTTAGCAATTACTTCTTCGTCGAATATGCCGTCAACAAAAAATACCGATTTTGGTAAATCTACAACAGCAGCTTCGTCGAAATCTCCGTAACCACTTTCTTCTTTAGATAATACAAATTCGAAACTAGCACCATGCTCTAAATTTTCTAGGGCTAATTCAAATTTTTCTGGCAAACCGCTCATTCCGTGTAAATACACGAAGGGTTGCTCTGGAGTTACGCGTTCTACTAATAACACTTCTCCACCATCATTTACGCTTAACTCATAGGTTAAGGAAACTACTTTGTTTTGAGATACTTTCATAATCTGACAAAAGTAAAAAAATACTTCACAGAATGTTGAAAAAAATATCATTTTTCGTACTCTTTTTTCGAGGCTTTGCGGGCCTAAAAAGGTATCTTTGAAGCTAGCGTGAAATAAAAGTATATGACAGAGGAAATAATAGACAAATCGAATTATTCGGCGGATAATATCCAAGTTCTTGAAGGTTTAGAAGCTGTACGTAAACGTCCAGCAATGTACATCGGCGATACAGGTGTAAAAGGCTTACATCACCTTGTTTATGAAGTGGTTGACAACTCTATTGACGAGGCTTTAGCAGGGCATTGTACAGATATTGAAGTTCAAATTTTAGAAGATAACTCTATCCGAGTTAAAGATAACGGTCGTGGTATACCTGTAGGGATGCACCCTAAAGAAAAAAAATCAGCTTTAGAGGTGGTAATGACGGTTTTACACGCCGGTGGTAAATTTGACAAAGATTCCTATAAAGTTTCAGGAGGATTACACGGTGTGGGGGTAAGTTGCGTAAATGCGCTTTCTATTGCTTTAAAAGCAGAAGTTCACATCAATGGCAAGATTTACATGCAAGAATATGTTCAAGGTAAACCTCAATATGATGTAAAAGAAGTAGGAACTACCGAAGAACGTGGTACTATCGTTACCTTTAAACCAGACGATACCATCTTCACTCAAACTACTGAATACAAATTTGATACTCTTGCTGCTCGTTTAAGAGAATTAGCATACTTAAATAAAGGCATTAGATTAACTTTAGAAGACAAACGAGAGGTAGATGCTAATGGTCAAACTACTAAGGAAGATTTTTATTCTGAAGGCGGTTTAAGAGAGTTTGTAAAGTACCTAGATGGTACTCGTGAACCATTAATTCCAGAACCAATTTATGTAGAAGGCAATAAACAAGGAATTCCTGTAGAACTTGCTCTTCAATATAATAGCACCTACAACGAAAACGTACACTCGTATGTGAACAATATCAATACGATTGAAGGTGGTACTCACGTTGCTGGTTTCCGTAGAGGATTAACTCGTACACTGAAGGCTTATGCTGAAAAATCTGGTTTATTAAAAAATTTAAAAATTGAAATTACGGGTGATGACTTCCGTGAGGGATTAACAGCTGTTATTTCGGTAAAAGTTCAAGAACCTCAATTCGAAGGTCAAACTAAAACCAAATTAGGAAATAACGAAGTTACTGGTGCGGTTGACCAAGCTGTAGGTGAAATCTTAAATATTTATTTAGAAGAAAATCCTCGCGAAGCGAAGATGATCGTTCAGAAAGTTATTTTAGCAGCCACAGCTCGTAACGCTGCCCGTAAAGCAAGAGAATTAGTTCAACGTAAAAATGTATTAACCGGTTCGGGTTTACCTGGTAAACTGTCCGATTGTTCGGAATCAGATCCTGCGTTATGTGAATTATACCTAGTCGAAGGGGACTCTGCGGGAGGTACTGCAAAACAAGGAAGAAACAGAGCTTTCCAAGCAATCTTACCCCTAAAAGGTAAAATCCTGAACGTGGAAAAAGCAATGGAACATAAAATTTATGATAACGATGAGATCAAGAATATTTTCACAGCAATGGGTGTGAGTATTGGAACCATTGAAGATCATAAAGCATTAAACGTGGTAAAACTTAGGTATCACAAAATCATTATCATGACGGATGCTGATATCGACGGTTCTCACATCACCACCTTAATTCTTACATTCTTCTTCCGTTACATGAAAGAGTTAATAGAATCGGGTTATATCTATATTGCTACTCCACCTCTTTATTTAGTAAAAAAAGGTAAAGAACAAGAGTATGCTTGGGACGATAACCAACGTGATATTGCGGTGCAACGTTTAAAAGGTGCGGGTAAAGAAGAAAGCGTGAACATACAACGTTACAAAGGTTTGGGAGAGATGAACGCAGAACAATTATGGGAAACAACTATGAACCCAGAAACGCGTACACTTCGCCAAGTAACCATAGAAAATGCTGCAGAATGCGATCATATTTTCTCTATGCTAATGGGCGATGAAGTTGCTCCTCGTAGAGAGTTTATAGAACGTAATGCTAAGTATGCAAGAATAGACGTTTAAATCTACAAAAAAATAAAGACGCGATAAACCGCGTCTTACCTGAGCGACGTGATAAATCACGTCGCTTTTTTTATTTCATAGAATGCTGTTTTACTATAGTTTCTCAGCTAGATTTGTAAATACCGACGACCAATTTACATTTCCGCTATTCGATCCTAACCTTACGATAATTAAATTTCTTTCAGGGAAAACATAAATAAATTGACCAAGGATTCCTTCTGCCATAAAATCTTTCCCTGGGCGAGGTAACCACCATTGATATTGATAATACCTAGCACTAGCACCTGTTGTATCTACTTTCGTTGATTCTTCTACCCATCGTTGAGAAATTAATTGCTCTCCATTCCAATTGCCCTTATTTAAATAAAGTCTCCCGAACTTTGCAAAATCAATAGCAGTAGCATTTACACAACAAAATGTTTTTTCTAGTCCATTACTTTTCTTATCA
The DNA here is from genome assembly GCA_943360385.1 of Rhizobium sp. Q54. Classification (GTDB taxonomy): domain Bacteria; phylum Bacteroidota; class Bacteroidia; order Sphingobacteriales; family Sphingobacteriaceae; genus CAJBVG01. The sequence goes on from CALRIM020000048.1 coordinate 13,676, forward strand.
ATACTCCAACTTGCAGGTGTCTCCATTTGAATCGGTCGCCATAATTTATCTGCCAAATATTGTGTAACCGTTCTATTTTTTAGCGCTCGCTCTAAAATTAATCCGAGTATTTGTGTGTTGCCACTCTGATATTCGAAATCGGTTCCTGGAGCTTCCTCCATTTTCATTTTCGCAATAGATTTACGAAGTTTTCTACCGTAATAAAATGTAGCTGCATCGCCAAATGGATTGTAATAACTTTCATTAAATTTTAATCCTGATGTCATTTGTAAAACGTGACGAATAGTAACTTTATCGAACCCATTTTTCTTCATTTCAGGAATATAATTTGTTATTGGTTCGTTTACAGATTTTATCAATCCATCGTCTAGAGCACAACCTATTAAAGCAGAAGTAATAGATTTTGCCATCGAGAATGATGGAACAATACTTGTACGTTTGTACCCATCATAATAATTTTCAAAAAGCAAACTATCATTTCTAATAATTAAAAATGCTACTGTGTTATGCTCTTCGTTAAATTTATTTAAAGAAAAATCTCCTGTATTAGTTTTTAAAACAGGCTCAACGAATTTACTTTTTCCATCTACAAATTGAAATGGAGTTTTAGATGCTGGCAATGCTCTCGACGGAAATTTTTTATGATCATTTATATCAGCAAAATTATAAATAAAAAATCGCCCTACCTTGCAAGAAGATAATAGTAAAACGAAAACAGAAAAAAGTAAAATTTTATTTCTCATAATTAAAGTTTAATTCGTTCGTCGGAGTGTCCAGAAATTTATAACTCATAATTCAACCAAAGTTGTTTATTTTTATAGTCTATTAAAGCATCGTATTTCAACAAAACATCATTACCTAACACTCCATGAATAGGTTCTATATTTAATTTTTCATAGGTGTTATTTACATGGGATAAGTCGAGTAAAGCTGCCTTATAATTTTCAATAGTTAAATCACCAATTTCAAAATAATTAAAGACTGATTCAAAACTTTCCATCGTATTAGTACCTAATCCAGATGATATTTGTTCCGCTTTTATAATATCTAAATATACTATATTTTCTTTAACAAAATTGATGTCGAATGCTGTTTGAGAAGCACCAGTATCTAAGATTAATGCAACATCAACCTTATTAATTTTAGCTCGAATTTTTAAATGATACCCCTCTTCGTTAAGGTGAATAATTTCGAAAGGAATTGCTTTTTGTATATCCATATAAACAAGTAAAGGCATTGAAAATTCAATGCCTTTACGTAAAAATATTAAAAATTATTGTTAAACAAGTTTCATATCTACTAATACATTGTTCATCGCGCGAACTGCATCAGCACTCTTATTAAACATTGCTTGTTCTTCTTCATTTAATTTGTAGTCAACAATTTTCTCCCAACCGTTTTTGCCAATAACTACTGGCACACCCATACAAATATCTGATTGACCATATTCACCTTCTAATGAAACACAGCAAGGGAATAATTTTTTCTCATCGCGGATAATACTTTCTACTAGAGCAGCACCAGCAGCACCTGGAGCATACCAAGCAGATGTGCCTAATAAACCAGTAAGTGTAGCTCCTCCAACCATTGTATCTGCAGCTACTTTCTTCAATGTATCTGCGTCTAATAAATTAGAAACTGGCAATCCATTAATATGCGCTAAACGAGTCAATGGAATCATAGTAGTATCTCCATGTCCACCTACCACTACACCATGTAAATCGTTCGAAGAACAATTTAATTGTTGCGATAAATAATATTTAAAACGAGCGCTATCTAAAATACCACCCATACCTATAATTCTATTTTTAGGAATACCACTAGATTTTAATGCTAAGTATGTCATGGTATCCATTGGATTTGAAATAACCACAATAATTGCATTCGGAGAATACTTCAAAATATTTTCTGTAACACCTTTAACAATTCCTGCATTTATGCCAATTAACTCTTCACGAGTCATACCTGGTTTACGAGGAATACCAGAAGTAATAACCGCAACGTCGGTACCAGCCGTTTTAGAATAATCGTTAGTACTACCAACAATTTTTGTATCAAAGCCTAAAAGAGCAGCGGTCTGCATCATATCCATCGCTTTACCTTCGGCAAAACCTTCTTTGATGTCTACTAATACTAATTCTTGAGCAAGCTCTTTACGAGCAATATTATCGGCACAAGTTGCACCTACTGCACCAGCACCTACGACAGTGATTTTCATAATGTTTGTTTAATAAATAATAAGATGCGCGAATATAGAGAAGATTCATTAGTTTATAAAACCTTTTCTTATTTTCGAGTCAAATTTTAAGGCTATTTTATGTTGAAAAAAATATTGGTAACCGGAAGTAATGGTTTGTTAGGGCAAAAACTCACGGACTTGCTACGCTATCATTCAGATTACGAATTAATTGCAACTTCTAAGGGTGCCAATAGGTACCCCACTTCAGAAGGATTTATATATGAAGAGTTAGATGTAACCGATTACGCTGATTTAGAAAGATTGATTACCAAGTACAATCCGTATGCGGTAATACATACTGCTGCCATGACAAATGTTGATCAGTGTGAAACCGAAAAAGAGGCATGTGAGAAATTGAATGTGGATTCGGTGAGGCATCTCATAAAACTGGCGGGCACCTACCCTTTTTACTTGGTTCATTTATCTACCGATTTTATTTTCGATGGAACAACTGGACCCTATAAAGAAACAGATGCTCCAAATCCTATAAGTTTATATGGACATTCTAAGAATGATGCAGAGCAGTTGTTACTAGCATCTTCTATCAATTATTCTATTTTAAGAACCATCATTGTATACGGAGTAGCTGCTGCAATGAGTAGATCAAATATTGTATTGTGGGCAAAGGGGGCCTTAGAAAAAGGTAATCGCATTAAAGTTGTAAACGACCAATTTAGAATGCCTACCCTGGCAGAAGACCTAGCAAAAGCATGTATATTAGCCATAGATAAAAAGGCTCAAGGGATTTTCCATATTTCAGGAAAAGATTATATGAGCGTAATAGAAATGGTTAGAAGAATAGCCAAATTCTTTAAACTAGACGATTCCATTATAGACGAAACCGATTCGAGCACCTTAAATCAAACAGCTGCACGTCCACCTAGAACAGGATTTGTATTAGATAAAGCTATTAATGAATTAGGCTATAATCCACATTCTTTTGAAGAAGGTTTGGCTATCGTACAAAAACAATTAGAAGAAAAATAAGTTAATCAAGAAGATAAATTAAAATAAAACACCAAAAAATATGAGCATTACCGTAGGCCAACAGGCACCAGATTTCAGTTTGTTCAATACTGAAAAAAAAGAAATTAAATTATCTGATTTAAAAGGTAAAAAAGTAATTATTCATTTTTTCCCGCAAGCCTTTACAGGTACGTGTACAACACAATTATGTACAATGCGCGATAATATGAATTACTATACCAACCTAAATGCAGTAGTATTGGGTATTTCAGTAGATTCTGTATTCACTCAAGCGAAATTTAAAGAACAAGAAAACTACAATTTCGATTTGTTATCGGATTTTAATAAAGAGGTTTCTACTTTATACGGAGCTATTTATGATAATTGGATCTTAAACATGAAAGGCGTTTCTAAAAGAGCTGCATTTGTAATTGATGAGGATGGAATTGTGAAATATGCGGAAGTATTAGAATCTGCTGGGGATTTGCCTGATTTTAGCAAGATTGAGGCTGCAGTAGCATAAAGAGTAGCGGGTAGTGGGTATCGAGTAGCGGGTAATCATTTAATTTTTAATTTACTCGCTACCCGATACCTGATACTCGATACTTTTTTTTTGGTAAATACCAAAAAAAATTCTAAGTTTGCAGCCCTTGAGAGATAGTTTATTCAAGGAATTGAAATAATGTATGGACCCGTAGCTCAATTGGATAGAGCATCTGACTACGGATCAGAAGGTTTGGGGTTCGAATCCCTACGAGTCCACAAAGCCCGAAATAAGTTTCGGGCTTTTTTGTTTAACCCAAAATTATTGCAATATGTTAAACCTAGTACTTTTCGGCCCTCCAGGAGCAGGCAAAGGAACACAATCGGAAAAACTGATCGCAAAATATCAGTTAGTACACTTATCAACTGGCGATATTTTAAGAAATGAAATCGCTAATGGTACTAATCTTGGCTTAGAAGCCAAAAAACTTATGGACCAAGGCATATTAGTTCCTGATGAAGTAGTAATAGGGATGATAAGCAACAAGCTGGATGCTAATAAAGATGCTAAAGGCTTTATTTTCGATGGGTTCCCTAGAACTGTCGCACAAGCTGAGGCATTAGATAATTTGTTAACGTCTAAAGGTTCATCTATAACTAAGATGATTGCTCTAGAGGTTGAACATGAAGAATTGAAAAAACGATTACTGTTAAGAGGTAAAGATTCTGGTAGAGCAGATGATGCAAATCCAGAAATTATTGAAAATAGAATTAAAGAATATTTGAACAAAACAGCCCCAGTAGCTGACTTTTATAAATCTCAACACAAATTCGAATCAATAAATGGAATCGGTACAATCGAGGAGATTTTTGATTCTATTTGCAATAAAGTACAATAATTGATATGCTAATATGCTGATATGCTAATATGCTGATGAAAAGTAGGTATTAACATATTATCAAATTAACACATTAACATATTATTAAAATTATGTCTGGATCCAATTTCGTTGATTATGTGAAGATCTGCTGCCGTTCTGGAGCAGGGGGAAGTGGTTCGTATCATTTACATCGTGATAAAAAAACGGCTATGGGTGGACCTGATGGTGGAGATGGCGGACGCGGTGGACATATTATATTAAAAGGTAATAAACAGTTTTGGACTTTACTACATTTAAAATACAGAAAGCATGTAATTGCTGAGGCTGGTGTAAACGGACAAGGAGGATTACGTACCGGTAAACGAGGTGAAGACGAGATTCTTGAAGTACCATTGGGTACAATTGCTCGTGATGCTGAAA
>CALRIM020000049.1:0-18617 GCA_943360385.1 Rhizobium sp. Q54
AAGAACCTGTTGAATTCTAACATTTCCATTTCATGCACTACGGGCGCTACTGGCGCTGGTCAATCGCCCAACAAAACATCACATTTTAGTTTCAGACAAAACAATTTGTCGGTGTATAAGGCATTCACACATCAACATTTATTAGAAATAAATAAAACCATCAAAGAAATACAAGCCAATTTTAATGCTAAAATTTCGATGTTCCCTCAACGCGGTTCATTTGCTAGAGGAATATTTTGCTGTACAACATTAGAAACCGAACACACCATCGAATACCTAAAAAATATTTACAAAGAATATTACAACACTTCCGAATTTGTATTTGTAAGCGATACCGAAATTGATTTGAAACAAGTGGTGAATACCAATAAATGTTTGTTGTATTTAGAAAAGCACGATGATCAATTAATGGTGATAAGTGTATTAGATAATTTATTGAAAGGCGCATCGGGGCAAGCGGTGCAGAACATGAACATTATGTTTGGGTTACCCGAAAACACTGGATTGAAACTTAAAGCAATGGCATATTAACATGGGACTATTTGAAGTATACACACTTTTTGATATTGAAATAAGCAAGGCTTTAGGTTCTAAACTATGGGACACCAATGGCATTGAGTATATGGATTTATATGGTGGTCACGCTGTAATTTCTATTGGGCATACACACCCTCATTATGTTAAATCTATTACCGAACAATTAAACAACATAGGCTTCTATTCTAATTCCATAAAAATTTCTTTGCAAACACAACTTGCTCATAAATTAACAGAACAAGCAGATTGTGAAGATTACAATTTATTTCTATGTAACTCTGGTGCCGAAGCAAATGAAAATGCTTTTAAAATCGCTTCATTTGATAATAACAGAAAAAAGATAATTGCTTTCAAAGGTGCATTCCATGGAAGAACATCTATGGCAGTTTCTGCAACGGATAACCCAAGTATTATAGCTCCTGTTAACGAAAACAACAATGTTGTTTTTCTTCCATTAAATAATATTGAAGTATTTGAACAAACAATAAACGATACTTTCGCTGCGGTAATCGTAGAGGGAATACAAGGTGTATCTGGAATTAATTGCCCCGATACAGAATTTCTAAAAAAAATAGAGTTGCTCTGTAAAAAATACGGAGTAGTATTAATTGTGGATGAAATACAATCGGGTTACGGTAGAACAGGAAAATTTTTCGCACATCAATGGGCAGGCATTAAACCAGATATTATTACCATCGCTAAAGGCATGGGGAATGGATTCCCTATTGCTGGTGTACTTATAAATAATAAATATGCTAGCAGAAAAGAAATGTTAGGTACCACCTTTGGTGGAAATCATTTAGCATGTGCTGCTGCAATTTCTGTTCTTGATGTTATTAAAATAGAAAATCTACTTTCTAATGCCAATTCTATGGGAGATTATTTGATAGGAGAACTATCGAAAATTAAAAACATAAAAGAAATAAGAGGTAAGGGTTTGATGATAGGAATAGAGCTTTACGAAAATTGCTCGGAAATAAGAAAAGAACTTTTATCAACCTATAAAATCTTCACAGGTTCATCATCCAATAAAAATACTTTAAGAATATTACCTGCTTTAACTATTCACAAAGAAGAGATGGACTATTTTATTAAATCACTAATCAAGTTATTAAAATAAATAATGAGGAATTTCACAAGTGTAAAAGATGTTGACAACATCAGTGCGTTGATTTCTGATGCGATTGAATTAAAACAAAATCCATATAAGAACAGTAGCCTTGGGAAAAATAAAACTCTTGGATTAATATTTTTCAATTCGAGTTTAAGAACTCGACTCAGTACTCAAAAAGCTGCTCAGAATCTAGGATTGAATATTATAATGATTAATATTTCTTCGGATGGGTGGGCGATTGAGTTCAATGACGGAACTATTATGAATCAGGATAAAGTGGAGCATATAAAAGATGCGGCTGCAATGATAGGTTTGTATTGTGATATTATTGCCATTAGATGTTTCCCTTCCTTAATTAACAGGGAAACCGATTACGAAGAAAAACTTTTGAATCAATTTATCATTCATTCAAAAGCACCTGTAATTAGTATGGAGTCTGCTACTCTCCATCCCTTGCAAAGCTTAGCAGATATGATGACCATCATGGAACATAAAAAAACAATTGCTCCAAAAGTTGTTCTTACTTGGGCTCCTCATATTAAAGCACTGCCACAAGTAGTTGCTAATTCGTTTTCCGAATGGTGCTTGGCTTCGGATATAAATTTAACAATTACACATCCCAAAGGCTATGAACTGTCAGAACAGTTTACTAAAAATGCTGCAATAGAATACAATCAATCAGCAGCTTTAGAAAATGCAGATTTTGTATATGTAAAGAACTGGTCATCTTATAACGATTACGGAAAAATATTACCTGTTGATAATAATTGGATGTTAACTAATGAAATGTTAAAGCAAACAAACAATGCTAAAGTAATGCATTGCTTGCCTGTAAGGAGAAATTTAGAATTAAGCGACGAGGTATTAGATAGCGAAGCATCCTTAACACATCAACAAGCAGAAAACAGAATCTATTCGGCACAAATTGTACTTAAAAAAATTATAGAGGATAATTTCTAACATGGAAAAATTAACGATTGTAAAAATTGGAGGAAATGTAATTGATGACAAGCAAAAACTGAATGCATTTTTGCGCGATTTTACATTATTAATTGGCCCTAAGATCCTAATTCACGGTGGTGGAAAACTCGCCACCAAACTATCAGAAAAATTAAATATTCCACAACAAATAATAGACGGGAGAAGAATAACTAATAAAGCAACACTCGAACTAACAGTAATGGTATATGCTGGTTTAATTAATAAACAAATAGTATCAACATTGCAGTCTTTCGAGTGCAATGCCCTAGGTTTATCCGGTGCCGATGGCAACATCATATCGGCCAACAAAAGAATTACGGATACTATAGATTATGGTTTTGTTGGTGACATTAATAAAGATTCGTTTAATGTAGGTTTTATAAATAAGCTATTAGCATTAGATATTAGTTTAGTGTTATGTCCTATTACTAATAACAAGGTGCACGGACTATTAAACACCAATGCCGATACCATAACTGCCCAACTTGCTATTGCCTTACAAAAGCATTTTAATGTGCATGTAATTTATTGCTTTGAAAAAACAGGTGTGTTGTTGGATGTTGAAAAAGAAGACACATTGATTAACTCCTTAGACGAGAAAAATTATTTAGCGTTAAAACAAAGTAATGCTATACACAATGGAATGCTACCAAAGCTTGCTAATATTTTTAATGCATTACACAGTGGAGTAAGCAGCATAACACTGTGCTCATATTCTGATTTATTAAATTCAGAAAACGAAAACGTTGGCACAAAATTTATTTACAATGAATAGTCTGGAAAATACCCTCAATCTGCTAAAGTCGTTAATTTCAATTCCTTCCTTTAGTAAAGAAGAAGATGGGACTGCGGATTTACTTGAAAATTATCTACATAAAAATGGCATTCCTACGAATAGAAAAATAAATAATGTTTGGGCTGTAAATAAATATTTTGATGAAAATAAACCAAGCATTCTATTAAATTCTCACCACGATACAGTAAAGCCAAATGTTACATACACAAATAACCCTTTTATTCCAGTAGTAGAAAAAGGTAAGTTATTTGGATTGGGGAGTAACGATGCTGGAGCACCACTTGTTTCATTACTTTCTGCATTTATAAATTTCTATGCTGATGAAAACTTAAATTACAATATAATTTTTGCTGCAACAGGGGAGGAAGAAATATCTGGCAAAAACGGAATTGAGTGTATTCTTAATGATATTGGTAAAATAGATTTTGGAATTATTGGAGAGCCAACTAATTTAAATGTTGCTATAGCCGAAAAAGGATTAATGGTAATAGACTGTGTTGCCAATGGTGTTGCCGGTCATGCTGCTAGAAATGAGGGTGTAAATGCTATCTATATAGCAATGGAAGATATTACTTGGTTTAAAACTTTTAGGTTCCCGAAAGTGTCTGAAACATTAGGAGAAGTAAAAATGTCGGTAACGATTATCTCTTCGGGTGAACAACATAATGTAGTACCAGCTAGTTGTAAATTTACTGTTGATATAAGAACGACTGATGCCTATACTAACGAAAAGGTTTTATCAATTATAAAGGAAAATACATTAAGTGAAATTATCCCAAGATCTTTGAGATTAAATTCTTCACATATTTCTATTGATCATCCATTAGTAACCGCCTCGAAGAAATTAAATTTAAACCTATATGGCTCGCCGACTTTATCGGACCAAGCACTACTCCATTTCCCAACTATTAAAATAGGTCCAGGCGATTCAGCAAGATCGCATACTGCTAATGAATTTGTTTTTATAGAAGAAATAGAACAAGGGATAAATACATATACAAAAATACTACAAGAGTTAAATTTATTATTATGAAACTTTGGCAAAAAGATTCTGGTTTTGAGAATTCTGAACATCAGAAAAAAATTGGAGATTTTACAATTGGTTCCGATAAACATTGGGACTTACTACTTGCAAGTGCTGATGTAGTTGGCTCTATTGCTCATGCTAAAATGCTACATAAAATTAACTTGTTAAGTGATGATGAGCTAACGCTATTGTTGGATGGGTTAGTTGAAATTCAACAAATAATAGATAGAGGAGAATTTAAAATAAATGAAGATGTAGAAGATGTGCATTCTCAAATAGAACTTCTATTAACAAAAAGCAAAGGTGAAGTAGGTAAAAAAATACACAGCGGAAGATCCAGAAATGACCAATCACTGGTAGACATTAAATTGTATTTAAAATCGGAAGTGCTAACTATTTCGAAGCTTGTAGAGCATTTATTTGCTCAATTAATTTCCTTAAGCGAGAAATACAAAAACGATTTAATGCCAGGTTATACTCATCTGCAATTGGCCATGCCCTCTTCTTTCGGAATGTGGTTCGCAGCTTACGCAGAAAGTTTATTGGACGACCTAGAAGTGCTAATCACATCTTACAATGTAGTTAATAAAAATCCTCTGGGTTCTGGTGCAGGATACGGAAGTTCGTTCCCATTGGACAGAGAATTTACAACAGAATTATTAGGATTTGAATCTGTGAACGTAAATTCTATATATGCACAAATGACCAGAGGCAAATCAGAAAAAATTGTTTCGTATGCATTGTCGAGTATAGCTGCAACACTCAATAAATTATCCTCAGATATTTGCTTGTACTTAAATCAGAATTTTAATTTTATAAAATTCCCTACAGAACTAACTACAGGAAGTAGTATTATGCCCCATAAGAAAAATCCCGATGTGTTTGAATTGATAAGAGCTAAATGCAATAAAATACAGGCTTTGCCAAATGAATTAACATTGCTTTTAACAAACTTACCTTCTGGATATCATAGAGATCTTCAATTAACAAAAGAAAGCCTATTCCCTTCCATTAAAGAGTTAAAACAATGTTTATCGATGATGCTATTTATGTTAGAAAATATTGAAATAAATAAAAATATATTAGAAGACCCTAAGTATACTTTTTTATTTACAGTAGAAGAAATCAACAAATTAGTATTAAATGGGATTCCATTTAGAGATGCCTACAAGAAAATAGCGAATGAAGTTGAAAGTGGATCATTCAGTTCTACCAAGGAAATAAATCACACCCATGTAGGTAGTATTGGTAATTTAAGAAACGATTTAATTTCTAGTGCGTTCAGAAAAAAAATGCTGCATTTCTCGCGTTAATTAATCGACTTTAAAAGTAAGCGGGAATTCTGTAGAATCTTTCACCACACTAAGCACTATATTGCTATGGTATTGTCCAATATTTGGAATATTTGCAATCTTATTCATTACAAAATCGTTATATGAATCGATATCGTGTGTTGCAATTTTTAACATATAATCATAAATTCCAGATAAGCTAATTACTTCCATTATTTCTGGAAATTTTTTTACACTATTCTCAAAATTTACTAGGCTTTTTTTCGATTGTTCCTTTAACGTGATATTACAATACACGAACAACCGTATTCCTATTTTTTTAGGATCTAGCAACGTAACTCTTCCTGCAATAACGCCTTCTTCTTCTAATTTCTTTATGCGCTCGTAAGTAGGGTTATATGACAAGCCAATTTGTGTAGCAATATCCTTATATGAAACCATGCTATCTTTTTGCAAAATCTCTAATATCTTTATATCTATCTTATCCATTTTTTGTATTGCAATTAATGCATAAATATAGTAAATACTCGAAGATTTATAGCCTTAATAATACCCATTTCAATTGCTTTTTATAAGGCAGAATTGAATTCGTTAGATGGTTATTTGCTTTGTGCTAGTGAATATTATCTATAATTCAAACAAATTCTCCACTCTATTCGGTATAAAACCTACTCGTGGACAAGCAAATAGGAACGGCTATTAAAACTTTATTGATTATTATTGGTATTATTATTGATGCCATTTCTATACATTCTTATAAAACAAAATCATTGAAAAAAATTTCCCTAGTACTCGCATTACTGCTTTCATTCTTTACTTTGAAGGCGCAAAATAATTGGTGGAACAAAACCACTGCTTATGAGGTTTACGTTCGAAGCTTTTTCGATACCAATGCCGATGGTAAAGGAGATTTCAACGGTTTAACTCAAAAAATCAATTACCTGAATGATGGTAACCCTCAGACCAATTCAGATTTGGGTATTGGACTAATTTGGTTGATGCCTATTAATCCCTCTCCTAGCGTTCATGGATATGATGTAACAGATTATTACAAAGTAAATCCTCAATATGGCAGCATGTCCAACTTTCGAACTTTACTAGATTCTGCACACCATAAAGGAATAAAGGTCATCATGGATTTTGTAATTAACCATACCTCTAGTCAACATCCTTGGTTTGTAAAATCGGCTGCTAACGATCCATTTTACAGAAACTTTTATCGTTGGGAAACTACAGCTCCCGTTCAAAATGGACCATGGGGACAACAAGTTTGGTATCCAAAAAATGGAAGTAATTACTATGCATTGTTTTGGAGTGAAATGCCCGATTTGAATTACAATTACCAACCAGTTAGAGATAGCATTTTTGCCATCGCAAAATATTGGCTAAAAGATATTGGAGTAGATGGATTCCGATTAGATGCAGTGATGTATTTATATGAAAATGGAAATACACTTAAAAATACTCCCGAAACCATTTCGTTCTTAAAAGAATTAAATGATAGTTGTGAGGTGTGGAAGAAAAATTCGCTACTTGTTGGCGAGGTATGGGACAACGCGCAAACAATTGCTTTGTATACAGGGAAACTAGATATGTGTTTTGATTTTAATTTAGCTGCAGCAAATATAACATCCGCAAACACGTCGAATATTTCATCTGCACGTTTAGCTTTAAATAATGCTCAACAAACATTAGATACAAATCAGTACGGAAATTTTTTAACTAATCACGATCAGAATAGAATTTTTGATGAACTGGGAAATGATATTAATAAAACAAAAGTTGCAGCAAGTTTATATTTAACACAACCTGGTGTTCCTTTTATTTATTATGGAGAAGAAATTGCCATGAAAGGTTCTAAGCCCGATCAATACATTAGAACTCCAATGCAATGGAATACCAATAATTATGCGGGTTTCACAACGGGTTCTCCTTATATTGCAGTGAATAGTAATTTTGCAAATTACAATGTTGCAACGCTTTCTACAGATAGTAATTCGATATTTAATTTATATCGAAAACTAATTCGCGTTAGAAACAACGAAGAAGTTTTGCAATTGGGAAGTGTGAAAAATGTAATCAATAATTTTGCAGCTGTTCATTCTTATCAACGTACGCACAACAATCAAGATTTAATTGTTTTAGTAAACACCTCGGGTGATTTTTTAACTGATGTGCAATTTTCTTATGCACGTAGCGACGGGCAGTCTGGTGCTTATGGTGTAGAAGATTTGATGAGCGATAGCACTTTTGTAACTCATTCAACCAGTAAAATTTATGATTTAAAATTAAACTTAAATCCTTATCAAGTAAAAATTTTAAAATTCCTTACTACAACTTCAACAACATCAGATAAAGCAATTACATTAAAAGTTTATCCTAATCCGGTTATCGATAAAATTTCGATTTTACATGATGGTAGTAAGACATACGGATTGAAAATATTAAATTCTATTGGTGAAGAATTATGTTCAAAACTACTGGAGCCCTACACTTCGAGCAGCATTTCATTTGATTACCCTGCAGGTATATATTTTATTCAATTACAAACAGAAAAGGGTACTATTAACAGGAAAGTTGTGAAGTATTAATCCTATGTTTTAAAACTAAACCCATAAATAATTCTAGAAATAAAGTTAAATTGCGCCACTTAATAATTTAAACAAACAAAACTATGGTCTGCCCAAATTGTAAATCAGATTTAATATACCCAAACCAAGAACTAATGGTTTGTACTCAATGTTTCAATGAGTGGATACCTACCGAAGAAGTTGCCGAAGTTGAAGCTACCACTAAAGTGCTAGATTCTAATGGAAACGAATTAGTAAATGGAGATTCGGTAATTATTATAAAAGACCTCCCTGTAAAAGGAGCACCAAAACCATTAAAAGCTGGCACCAAGGTAAAAAACATAAAACTTGTAGATGGAGATCATAATATTTCTTGCAAGATAGATAGTTTTGGATCTATGGCGTTAAAATCTGAGTTTGTAAGAAAGGCATAGTTAATGTGCTGTTTCAATACTTATCGGAATCGAATGCTAACATGCTGATGGTTCTCCTTGTTGCGTAAAGTAACAAGTTCATTATCCTAACCTTTAAAACGACTTCATTTTATAGTTTTGTTGGATAATCATTGGTTATGATAAATCTACCTGGCCATATACGAAGCAATGCTACACTATACAGGCAACTGAATACAGCTGCTGGAATTTACTTCCGGCAATTATTTTAATCAGCGTAATTGCGGTATTACCAAAACAGGTTCTGGTTTAGTTTAGTATGATGAACTTAAACCAGATACGATATTTGCAGCTTCTTCTGGTGGTGAAAGCTCGCAAACTGGGGTGTTCTATGCAACAGGAATGCTAACTCCGCTAATTGGTGCAGGATACACTGATATCATCAATACAAATAAAGTAATTGAAAAAATCGTTTATGCTCCTTCTAACCCTCGCATAATCTACATGAGCACTCGAGGATATAAAGTTTATAAAAGTACAGATGGCGGTCATCACTTTAGCTTACTAACTCACCTCAGAGATTCCACATATCTGCTCATGTAATGTATGATAATGGAGAATCGGACACTTTTTACGATACCATTTTAATTAACCCAGCTCCTCCAACTGCGAGTTTTATTATTATCCCGACAAGTAATAACACACTACAGTTTAATTCAATCCCTGTGAACGATGCTAACTATTATTGGGATTTTGGTGACGGTACTTTTGATAGTGTTCAAAACCCATCTCACACCTATTCTGCCAATGGAAATTATTTAATAAAACTAAAGGTAACTGATAAAAAAACGGGTTGTGCTGCAAATGATCAAGATACTTACAATATTATTTTGAGCGGTATTGATGATGAAGCTATAACGAAAAATATTTTTATTTTCCCAAACCCTGCTTCTAGCTTCGTTCAACTAAACTCTGGAAATAGTACATCTGGACAACTGGACAACAATAAATTTTTAAGCGATTTTCCATTTTCTATTTTCGATATTTTAGGAAATAAAATTCTGGAGGGAATTACAAAGAATAATCAAATTGATGTTTCATCACTTCAATCTGGTATTTATATTCTGAAAACGGAATATGGAACAGCAACATTTGCAAAGCTATAATAAAGAAATTGTTCTCCCGCTACCTATCTGAATTAACCCATTGTCCAAATTGTACAAATTAACCCATTGTTCAAATTAACAAATTGGCTAATTGGCTAATTGGCACATTGGCTAATTGACCAGTTAGCTAATTCTTCACCAGCTTCCTCGTCTCCACAAACTCACCAGTTTTAACCCTAATAAAATAAAGACCAGCAGGAATATTTTCTGTGTTGATATTAAATGAATCTGATACTAGATTAACATTATCTTGTATAACAACCTGACCAAACTGATTGTAAATTGCATAATCAATAGTCCTACTATTTATATCATTTTCTATTTTCACTTTAACGTAGGTATCGAATGGGTTTGGGTAAACATTAAAATTACCAGCAGACTTTAGATCATCTATTCCAGAAGGATTGTTATTTTTTCCAAGTATAATTCTGAAACGATTATTTCCAACCGAATTTACATCGTTAGTAATTTGAAAGGTATAAGAAGCAACATCTCTTAAGTCGAAGATTTTATTTACATAGGTGTCTTCAAAATAAACATCAATATTATTAGCAAAAGATTCTATACCAGTAAAGGAGATGTTGTATTCTCCTATCCAAATGTTTGTACCACTATAACTGAATATAGAAGCTTTAATAGTATCCGGACCACTAGGTATAGGATGCTCATTAATTGCTAAATTATATCCATCTCTAGAGCGCAGATAAAAATTCATTTCGTCATTGAAGAATTTCTGAGCATCGCCAGGGTCGTTTATCCCTCCTGTTCCATTAGCAGTTAAATATACAATCGCTTCATCGCTATTTAAGGTGTCTTTAGCTAATTTTATTCGAAGAACATTATCTATTTTCTTTCTAAAAAAATTAGAGGGAATAGAATCTACTTTTGCTGTTTCTTTAACCGTTAATGCTGCTCCACCTCCTGTTGCTTTAACAAAAAATGCTTGTCCACTGGCAATAAATTGCGTGCAATTATTTGTGCCTTCTCCTAAGTTATTATCATAGATTCCGTAGCTCCCCGTTTCTGGATTGTACAACCAAATTTTAGTTTGCATATTATTTGCAACCCATCCATTTTCATTTTCCCAAGAAATAGTAGAGGCATAAGGATTACCCACTAAATTCCAACCATCCGCAGAATTTCCAGTGTTTGTATAGTTTATAGGGAAATTGAAATCGCCAACAGTTACTGCACCTGTAAAATCTAACGTAACATTATTAGATGGTGCCCAATTTATAAATGGATCTGGCACATTTCTATCGCCACGAACAAATACACACATCCCTTTTCCTGTTTGGTATGCTGTATCTATTTTAGAAGGATATCTCCAACCATTATTCGATCCACCAGAAATATTTTCATCATAAATTTTTAGTGAACCATTATTATTCGGACTTTCATCAAATCCTTTAGATGCTCCACCCGGACCAGTAACTAGTATATCATCGATAATATCTGATGCAGGAGTAGATCCATTTACATTTGTTGGAGAGGATAACAGTCTCCACCTTCTTTTTCCATCTCCGCCAGGTATAAAACGTTGAGCTATAACATCCCCTACAACATTACATCCAATACAAGTAATGGCATCGATCCTTGCTGTTCCCTGTGCATTAGATACAAGTGTTAAATTATTATTGGTGTTTACTATTCCTTCAGAAATTTTCAACGCTCCAGTAATATTTAACATTTGGTTACCTAATGTTAAACCATTTGTTCTATTTAAAATAATATTTTTAAATGTTGAAGTAGAAAACAATCCGTTTGGTAAAACTATTGCATCTCCTGTAGTTACACAATCTCCGAACTTAAGTGTGGCATTTTCTGAAGGTGCTAGGGTTCCAGCTGTTCTTGCAATTGGAGTGTTGTTAGCATTAAAAATTAGTGTGTCGTTAACAGTAAATATTCCTGCGGTAAGTGTTAGTGTTTCATTTATTATTATTGATGAAGTTAGGGTAGCACCATTCGCTCTGTTTAATGTTATACTATTTATATAGTTTGCACTTGGATCTATTGAAAACTGCAAATTAGCACCCGCTCCAATAATAGAAATAGAACCTGATGCATTTCCACAAGTTCCAGCAATTAAATTTGCATTTGTTTTAGAGAAGCTTCCATTTAGCGTTAATGTTTTATTGTTTAAAACCAAACCTTTTTCGTTTAAATTTAACAACCCATTTACTTGTACATTACCTGCAAGTGTTTTGTTATCCGTTCCACTTAATGTTAAATTATTATACGTAATGCTTGGAATATTCTGTACATCACCGTTAAAATTAAATGTATTATTTGTTGTGATATAATTTCCTGTAGTAAAAACAACTGCAGGATTAAAAGTACCTGAAACACTTATAGTTCCGCCATTAGCAAGTGTAACGCTATTTGTATTTCTATTTCCTACAATAGATAAGTTAGTGTAATTTCCAGCAACCACTGTTTGTGTAGAAGTAGTGTTATACTCTACAGTAAAACTCCAATCTTTATTTGCAGGTATTGCATTTGTACTTGTGTAGGATGTTCTTAATATTCCAGTTCCACTTGTAGAGCCAACACTTGCAAGCAAACGAGTGCTCATAATTAAGATACGGTTAGAATTAATATGCAAATTTCCATTCACCGTAATTGTACCAGCAGCAGTTTTATCGCCAGTGCCTTCTATATTTAAATTATTATAAGTAAAAGCAGTTACATTTTGTGCTGATCCATTATATACAAATGTATTTCCTGTTAATACACAAGCACCCCCAGAAAATGTGGCAGAATTTGTAAATGTACTTGTTAAGTTTACTGTAGCATTGTTTGCTACATAGATATTAAACGCTCCTCTTGCACCCAAAAATATAAGTGTACTATATGTACCAGGCACTACATATTGATCTCCTGTTGTTCCATAATATTCTACCGTAAATAACCAAGTAAAATTTGATGGTAATGGTTGGTTGCTGATGTTGGCGGTTTTTAATTTTCCAGTTCCAACAGTTGAGGTTATTCCATTAATTAAATAAGTTTGAATATCTAAAATATTAGAAGATGCAATATTCAGTATTCCATCCATATCGATATTATTGTATGATGTTTTTGTACCAGATCCAGCTATTGAAAGTCCTTTGTAATTACCAGGAACAATTGTTTGAGAAGCACCATTGTATAAAACAGTAAATGTCCAAGTAATGTTAGAAGGGATAGGGTTTGCCGAAATATTATCTGTTCTTAATATTCCAGTTCCACTAGTAGTACCAACCGTTTGCAATAAGAACGTTCCCATTGTAAATGTTCTGCTAGCATTAATAGTTAACACTCCAGAAACATTAATATCTCCTCGAGCTGTTTTAGTGCTAGTCCCAGAAATTAACAAATTGGTATAATTACCTGCCACTATGTTTTGCGATGCACCGTTTGCTTCGTATAAAAAAGACCAGTTTAAATTTGCTGGTACTGGGGTTGTTGCGGTATTAGTGGTTCTAAAAGTTCCTGTGCCAGATGTTGTAAAACTTCCTAACACTAAATTCGTACCCATGGTAAAAATAACTCCGCTCGCTATTTGCAAACTTCCGTTAACAGTAATAGCTCCAACATTTTTTGTACCTGTGCCCGATGCAATTAAATTTTTATAATCTGTTCTTGCAGTTATGGCTTGTGTTGATGTGGAATTATATTCGATGATGGAATTTGCACCTAAATTAATGGTAGGGGAGTTTGTGCTTTTTAATGTAGTGGAAGTGGAGCCAGACAAACCATTTATATTTGCAGTAATTAATTGCCCATTTATATTTATTGTTGATGTTGCACTCGATGCAGTGATTAAATAACTAGCGCATTGCAACTGTACTCCCTCTGCTATAGTAAAAGTAGCTGCGGCACCTGTTGCAAAATTTATATTTCCTAACAACGTTTTTATTCCACTATTACTAAAATTAATGGTTGCATAATTTGTGGCCTTTACATTTTGGTTTACCCCATTATAATTAACAGTTCCCGTTCCACTTGTAAATGTACCAGTGTTCGAAAAATTTCCTTCAATAGTTAATACTCCACTTGTACTGGTAAAAGTTCCTGTTCCAGAAATATTACCAAGTACTGTAATGGTATTTGCTACTAATGCATAGGTTGCTCCAGTATTAATATCTAAATTTCCAAAGGTCTTATTGTTTAGTGCCGCTGTACTTGATGTAGAATGTTTATAGGTGGAGCCAGCATTTAAATTCAACACATTTACATTCGAAAAATAATCCAATCCAACTTGATCATTTAATGTTGCTCCATTTTCAAATTGAACAGAATTTGCTACTGCACTTCCAAATGGGTTATCTAATAATCCTGTTCCTCCAGTAAAAATACTTCCTGGTTTAAATTGAATTCCATTTGCATCTACAGCAGACAGTTGATGTGATTTACCAGAGAAATTTAAATTACCACTAATACTAGCAGTAGAACCAGTGGGTACTACTATTGCAAAATTATTTCCAGTACTATTTACTGTTAACGTTGACCCAGCCTCAATCCCAAAATCTTCATTCGTACCATCTCCAACAGTTAAGGTTGCAGAACCATTTGTTAAACTGCTAGTAGTAATGTTTACCGTTGTGTTATTTCTAATAACAATTTTCTTTACCGTTTCAGTTGGTATGTTAAATGGATTTACAGTTCCCCCTTTCGAAAAAACAAGCACATCTGTAACTGCAGGGCTTGTTCTATATGGTTCCCATGCACTGGAGTTCTGCCAATTGTCTGTAAAATCTCCTACGATGGTGGTGTTTTTCCAAGTAAATACTCTTAATACAGAATAGTTTATTCCTGAAAAACTAAAGTCATTTACTTTGTCTGCATTGGTAGTAACAATATTTGTAAAAGGCACTCCACAATTATTATTGCACGCCATTGAAAATTGTATAGAAGAAGGTGGACTACCTCCGTTATTATTTACATTATCTAGCGTAAGAAAAAAGTTAGCGGTAGAATTATTTAAAGCAGTATTGATATCTTCAATAAAAATATAATTTCCGTTTAACGAAAAAGTTAAACCCGTCATCACTGTATTATCACCAGCAGTACTAAAATCATTATCAACAGATTTTATTAATTTTAGATTGATAAAATTTCCTTGAGTGTTTGAATTGGTGTTTTGAATTTTAACATCTTCTAATGTAATGGCCCCAACTGCTGTTGCAGAAAACCCAATCACCGGAATGTTTGTTAGTCCCTCTTCTAAATCGCCTGTGTACACCCCATTTGTAAGTTGGTTAATAGTAAGTGATTTAGAAAACAATCCAGCATTATCAAACTGAAAACGATTTGCAGAAGTTTCATTGGCATGCAAAATCATGTAAATATCTGTTGCGCCACTATTAAATACATCTGTTGCCCAACCAGACCAACGTATTGTTGTTGCTTCAGCAGTACCAGCATCAACATAAAGATCAAAATATCCATCGTACCTACGAACTACTTTTATAGAATAGGTTGCATTTAAAGAAATTGGATAAGTGGTGATGTCCCAAGTACTATTATTTATTTTTCTGCAGAATTTAATATTCCCAGCAGAGTGTGAAATATAAAAGCCATCGCAAGTTGTAGCATTTGTACTATTTGCAGCAATCCAAAACCTCCAATGATTTGTTCCAGCATTAATGGCTGCACCATAAGGTAATTCATCTGGAGTACTACCTGTATTTGCACGATATAATAAATTCCACGTATAATTTGCTGAGGTTAAATTTGTATTCGTAGCAAACTGTGTATAAATAGATGACGGGGTGTTTCCTGTATTTGTAATTAAAGAATTAGATCCTTGTAGTGGAGACGAACTAGAAACCGTAAATGCTGAGGTATTGTTTGTCCATGTTGGATTAGATGTAATATTACCATCATCAAAATTATCGCTAATAATGGTAACCTGTGCTTCAGCAACACCAGCAAATAATATAAAAATTAATAAGAAAAGGCTAATTACCTTTCCAAATTTAAGCGTAAAGTTCATTTCTGTAGTGAAATTAATTAGTATTAAATACGTTCCTTACTACAGTTTAGTTTTAAAAATGTAAGAATCTACCAATACATTGGGCTCACAAAATAGGCAAAATTGTTGAATATTTAGCAAAAAATGTTCATTTTCAGCCGATTGAATTTTAATATTGTTGTTTTTACTTATTTCTTATCATCTTTCTAACTTCCCATAGAATCATACTAATTACCAAGGGAAGTACTATAAACGATAGCCAATTGAATTTATAAGCCTCCTTAAATTCCAAATGTATAAGGTGCTGAATTGCTCTTGTCATTCCACAACCATAGCATTTTACATCAAATAAAATAACAGACACACAAGTGGCTCTTCCATTATCAAAATAATCGGCTGGCAGAATGAGTAAGATTAAAAAAGCCAGTACACAAAAAGAAAGGATACTATAACCTACGGCTTTTTTGTGTTTATTTAAAAATTTTTTCATTAATTACGAGTTAATTTAATTGTTGCGCTTTCGCCTCTTTTTAACACCGTAACAATTGGTGTAGCATCATTATTGTCTCTTAATAATATATTTGCGGTACAAGGTGCAGACGTTCCTTCATCCACTCCAACAATTTTCAGGATACAACTTTCCTCCGTAAAGGGTAGTACTAATATTTTCTTTTTCTGTTTTAAAATCAATCGATCTAAAACCTTATTATCGTTGACATAAATTTCCACTTCATCTAAATCCTCTCGCTCTCCATCCCATATTTCTATAATAATTTCTTTAGATGACCAGTTAATCTTTAATTCTTCTTTTCCCTTTAGTTCTGTTTTTATTGCCTTCTCTTGCATATCAGCAATTCTATTTTGAATGCTCTTTAGGGTATCTGAATTTTTAATATACTTTTTATTGATATACGTATTTGCAATTTCATTTAAATAATTTGTACTAATTAAATACACATTACCACTTGCACATTTTTTTCCAGAAGAAAATTTTCCAACAAATATTCCTTGTATGATGGTTTTATTTTTTACAGTTTTAATTTTTGCATTATTAAGTTCGATGTAACAAAACTCCTCTTCGTTTGAAGTAGATTTTGTGGTAATGTTTTTTGTTTCCTTAAAAGAAATAGTATTATTCTTTTCGTTGATGCTCCCTACAATACTACTCGAAGTTCTATCTTCTCCATATACATCTGTTAAAGAAGTTCCTCTAATGTTGCCATTAGGCATTTTTTTAAAATTTAGTTTATATGTTATTACTTCATTACTCACCAATTGTATTGTGCCTGCAAATTCAAATTCGTTATTCGTTTGAGCGAAAGACCAGGAATAATTAATTACAATTAAAAAAATAAAAAATTTTGTTTTCATTTAGTTTTTTTATATTTTGGAACTTACACAAATATAACCCTAATATGAAAAAAATCTCTAACTATTTCTATGCACTAGTAGCTGCATTAATTATTGTAAGTGGAGCATCTTACGCTTCGTTCCCTGTTAAAAATGACAAAAAAGGCACTCAAGTTGTTGAACAAAAATCTACAACAAACAATGCACCTTCTGCAGAATTAAAAAAAGAAACTACCGTTTCTAGTTCAGTAAAAAAGGCTAATTCAGAATCTTTACCAATGGATAATGAAAAATTAATTACATTATTACTTTGGATTGTATTAGGTGGATTAGCAGCACACAGATGGTACAAAGGTAAACCAGCTGGATGGAACATTCTATTCATTTTAACTGCTGGTGGTTGTGGAGTATGGGCAATCGTAGACTTAGTTAATATCTTAACAGATAATTTTTAATTCAATTAAACTTTAATAAAAAAATCCTCTGCTCATCACAGAGGATTTTTTTATTTCAAGAAATATGAAAAATATACTATCCATAATCTTTATAATTTTACTTAGTTCTTGCAGCACTATTTATTATAAAGGCTGCGCTTTCGATCCTGTATATTCTCACAAACCCATTGATACTTCTAAGTCGACTTTAAAAGTATATTCTCCATCTGAAATTGGAATATCTTCTAAAAACAATCTATCTAGCAAGAATAGAATTATTGGCTATACAAAAAGAAAAGTTACTAAAAAAGAAAAGGCCACAGCAATAGGAATACTAAGCGCAGGAGCTGCTGCTACCGCAATAGCAGCCGTTGTAATTCCAGTTTACCTTTTCTATATAATAGTTACAAATTCCGAACATCCAAAAAATTGATGTTGGGGATTTATAAATACAATTCAGTAAATTTCTTTAATTAACAAACACCTAAGGCAAAAAGCACTGTCGATGCAAGTATCGATCCAATTATATGATATAATCCATCTGTAATAAATGCATTTGTAGGTTTCATTAAATACATATAAGTCATCCAAATACCCAATGCAATTGCACCTCCAATCATTAATCCAACTTTAACACAATGCATCATACCCATTGCATGGCAAGCATCCCCGCCACCACAAGTCATGAGGCAAACTTTTGCAATAATAGTAGTAATCATTACCGTGAATAAAAATGCAGTTCCCATTAAACGAACCATATTTACTTCTTTTCGTTTTTCAGGATCCATTACCATCCCATGAGCATTTGCCCAAATAGTTCCGAATACTTTTGGATTAAACCAAATTGCGCCTAACATAAAATAGGCCAAAGCAGCAACTAGAATTTGCCACCAAATTTGTAGAATACTTGTCATAATATTTAAGTTTAGGTTTACCTAAAATTATAATAAATTCAACTGGATTTAAAAATAATTTTGGAGAAAGTTTAATTTATGCAGGATT
>CALRIM020000050.1:0-18351 GCA_943360385.1 Rhizobium sp. Q54
GGTGGTGTAGAAGGAATAAATATTATCAATCCAAATTTAAATTATACAAATAAAAGAGCTCCACAAATTGCCATTAATCAAATATTATTAGATGATGAACTTTATACATCAGATACTAGTTACAACGAAATAACGACTATAAATTTACCATTTGATAAAAACACTTTATCCTTCGATTTTTCTTCACTAGATTTTAGTAACCCAGCAGAAAATAAATACAAATATATTTTAGAAGGGTATGATGATAAATGGATTGAAAGTAATGAAAGGCATTTTGTGAGGTACTCAAATTTACCTCATGGCAAATACCATTTAAAAATTATGGCCACAAATAACGATAATGTTTGGTCGTTACAACCAAGAGTAATTAATATCACCATTCGGCCACCATTTTGGCTACAAACTTGGTTTACTCTTTTATGTATCTTCATAGGAATTATAAGCTTATCAGTAATTGTTTATATTATTTTATATCGTCAGCGACAAAAAACAAATAGGCAATTAAAACTTCAATTTGAGTTAGAACAAGAACGATTGCGTATTGCTAGAGACTTACATGATAATGTTGGTGCTCACCTCTCTTATTTAATCTCAAATTTAGATTGGATGATATCTCACCCTGAAAAACTATCTCCTGAAGAAGAAAAACTACGTTTAGAAAATCTAACTGAAACTGGAAGACAAGCCATCCTTACTCTTCGACAAACTATTTGGGCAATTAATAATCAAGCATTATTTATTGAAGACTTTGCAGATAAATACAAAATATTTGCCCGCAAGATGATTGAATTTAGTAGCCATATTACCATTAATTTTGAAGAAGAAATTATTGGCAATAAACAATTAAGCCCTGGAATCACGTTGCATCTTTTCAGAATTTGCCAGGAAGCATTAGGCAATGTATTGAAACATGCACAAGCCACTTCCATCACCATCATATTTAAAAGCAATGCAGAATACCTTTTCTATTTTTTGATAAAAGATGATGGAATTGGGTTCGATACAAACGTAGATTACAGCAATGAACATTATGGTCTAATTAATATGCGCGAAAGAGCGAAAGAATGTGGTGCGCAATTTGATATGATTTCATTTAAAGGCAAAGGAACCACAATAGAATTAAGAATTTAACTTGAACAGTTAATTAATTTGAACAATTACTAAGGACTAAGGACCAATAACTATGGACTTCAAAAATACGTCAAATGAACTATTTGCATTAAAAATATTAATTCACAATTTACAACTCGAAATACATAATACGATATACGTAATACGATGTACGTAATACGTAATACGTAATACGATGTACGAAATACGAAATTTAGACAAATGATTAGTGTTGCAATAGTAGACGACAAACAAGCAAACAGGTTATCTCTCGCAGAAAAACTTGCATTCGACAAAGAAATTCGAGTAATTTTCAATGCATCTAATGGAAGGGTTTTCCTAGATAAAATGAAAGAACATGAGAATGACCTCCCAGATGTTGTATTAATGGATATAGACATGCCTATAATGAATGGCATCGAAGCTGTAAGTATTGCATCTTTAAACTATATAAATACAAAATTTTTAATGTTTACTGTTTTTGATGATGATGTAAAAGTTTTTGAAGCAATAAAGTCTGGCGCAATCGGTTATTTATTAAAAGATGAAAAAGTAGACGTAATAATAGATGCAATTCATCAAATAATAGAATTTGGAGGTTCACCTATGAGTCCGAGTATAGCGAGAAAAGCCTTAAAATTATTGATGAATTCAGCAAGTTCCATTCCAGAAAAAATAGAAACTAATTTAACCAGTAGGGAAATGGATATTCTCCAAGGTTTAGTAGATGGGCTCGATCACAAAGAAGTAGCTGAGAAACTATTTATTTCTCCTCATACAGTTAGAACCCACATTTGTAATATTTACGATAAACTTCATGTGAAAAATAGAGCTCAAGCTGTAAATGTAGCCATGAAGAAGAAATGGTTTTAGCTCGTGTGTTCGTACGCACCAATTGTCCCCCTGCCTGTCGGCAGACAGGGATATATCGGGATTGGTTAAATGGCTAATTAACTTGCTCGAGTCCGCAATAGAGGTTATATTTGAGCATGAAACATACACTAATACTATTCAGTTCAGTTGTTTTGCTCGCTTGCAATAACACTCCCAAAACAAATCAAGCAGATCCATTAGTATCTCACATAGATTCGGGTATTTCTCCTTCTGAGAACTTCTTTATGTATGCAAATAATGGCTGGTTTAAAGCAAACCCAATTCCTGGGACTAAAAACAGTGTTGGGATTTTCAGGACTATACAAGATACAGTGAACTCTCAAGTTCGCCAGATTTGCGAAAAATCTGCTGCCCTTACTACGTCAGAAAAAGGTAGTAAAGAGCAAATGATTGGCGATTATTATTTTTCTGGATTAGATACTGTTAGTATTGACAAAAATGGAATTTCTGCTTTGCAAAATAATATCGATGAAATTAACAAAATAAAAAATGTAAACGAGGTAGTTGCTTTCGCTGCTACTTTATATAAAATCGGATGTTCTCCTCTATTTAATTTCAGAATTGGAATTGATGATAAGAACTCTTCAGCTTATGCTGCATTTCTATATCAAGGTGGGTTAGGATTGCCAGATAGAGAATATTATTTCAGCAATGAAGGTGAAAATCCTAAAATCAGAAAAGCATATGTAGAGCATATTCAAAACATGTTAACGATTTCTAAAATCTCCACAAATAAAGAAGCTGGTAAAAAAGTATTTGAAATAGAAAAAGCGTTGGCTCAAGCATCTCGAAAATTAGAAGACACACGCGACCCTTATAAAAACTACAATAAAACTGCTGTTTCGGATTTAACTAAAAAACTTCCATTAATTAACGCTGCAGGATTATTCAAATCGTTTAATTTGTCTAATGTTGACAGTGTAATTATAGGACAACCTGAATTTTTTGTTGCTCTAGAAAAATCATTAAAAACTATTTCTATTGATGATTGGAAATTATACTTACAATGGCAATTAATAACTTCTTATGCTGATAAATTAAGTAAGGATTTAGAGACAGAAAACTTTAATTTCTATGGAAAAACATTATCGGGTAGAAAGGCTCAAAAGCCACGTTGGGAAAGAATTGTAGAAGATACCGATGGAGCACTTGGAGAATTAATTGGGCAAGTATATATTAAAGAATATTTACCAAAAGGAACGAAAGAAAAATTATTGGAAATTGGTGAAAACATACGTACTGTTTATGCAGAGCATATTAAAAATTTAGATTGGATGAGTGCAACTACAAAAGAAAAAGCCTTATCTAAATTAGCTAAAGTAAATATGAAAGTTGGATATCCAGACAAATGGAAAGATTTATCGAGCATCAAAATTAACAGAACCAATTATGCTAAAAATGTAATCTCAGTTCGCGAATGGCAATTTAATGACAACATTAGTAAATACGGTAAACCAGTTGATAAAAGTGAATGGGGAATGACTCCACAAACCTACAACGCATATTACGACCCTACCTTCAACGAAATTTGTGTTCCTGCATGCAATATCATTGTACCAGGGTTCGAAGGTCGTATGCCAGATGATGCCGTTCTATATGGTATTATTGGTGGATCAACATTCGGACATGAATTAACGCATGGATTCGACGACCAAGGAAGTCAGTATGACGAAACAGGTAATCTTCGCGACTGGTGGACTAAAGAAGATAGAGAAAAATTTAAAGCAAAAACTAAGTTAATTGTTGATCAATACAGTGGATACACCGTATTAAACAACTTGCACATTAATGGAGACGCAACACAAGGAGAAAATATTGCAGATTTGGGCGGACTTGTAATGGGTTATGAAGCGTTTAAGAAAACTAAACAAGGACAATCAAATGAAATGATTGGCGGGTATACACCAGATCAACGTTTCTTCTTAGGCTATGCTTACGCTTGGATGGTTACGTATACTAAAGAAACCCTAGAGCAACGCGTAATGAGTGATGTTCATTCACCATCGGAGTTTCGTGTAAATGGAGTGGTAGCAAATATGCCAGAATTCCACAAAGCTTTTGGTGTAAAAGCTGGAGACAAAATGCACAGAGCTGATTCGGTGATAGTGAAGATTTGGTAGCTAGTAACTAGTAGCTGGTAAAAGAGTCGTTTGAGATGTTAAATCCAAACGGCTTTTTTATTTCCAAAATTGCCACCATTTTTTTTTGTATTCTACAATAACTAAATCTCCCATGAAAGTCTTTTGTTCAGATTTAATACCAATACTCTTTAAGCTATAATAATTTTCAGTATTATTTTTAATTTTAGTATCAATAACAATCCTTTGAATTGTGGTTTCGTATCCTATAAGAACTATTTTGGCTTTTGAGCTTAAATAGGTTATGTTTTTAGGTAAAGTAAAAGTAAAATACCCATCAAAATCAGAATGTGCAACAATTTTTAACTCTTCCAAAATCACAGTAGCAAAGGGTAAACCTTCCTTTGTTCTTTCATCAACTATCTTCCCCTTTACTATAATTGCATCTCCCTTAATTTTCAATTCAGCTTTTTTCTCCTTACTAATATTCTTATCAGTGTCTGATTTAGAAATAGAATAATCATAATTTAGCAAATCTGAACTGAATCTTGCAGCATGAGTATTCTCAACGCCAATAAAAAACAATAAACTTGCAGCCACTTTTTGCCATATAGGTATTATTTTAGGAACATTATTAAACTCCAATTCCCGATTCAGTTGTTCATCCTTAAATCTTCCACAAATCTGACCCTTGCTCGCTTTAATATAATCTAATATTTCTTGATCCGTTTTATTAGTAAAGTCGGTTATAATACGATCACATCTCAAACATAACTTCCCCTTTTCTTGAGGAATCATTTCATCCCATTTTTCTGAACAGGGATTATTGATCGATATTTTAGCTTGACCTTTCATTCTAATCTTAAGTTACAAATTAATTTTTTGGAGAATAAAATATCGATTTAAAGTTTACATACAAATGACGGAACACTTTTGGCATAAAATATACCAAAGCGCCTTTACTAAAAACCAAAATCGACCCTAATAGTATTAAAAACGAAGGTTTTTAGCAGAAAATGCACTTTAGATTGTTCCCACAATATGGATAAATATCCCAAATACGGACAATCTTACTCATATAAGTAATACATAAAAAAATGAATAACTAAATTATTTATGAAAAAAATTGTTAAAATTTCTATTGCAATACTAATACTTCAATATGTATTAATTATTCCTGCATACGCTAAGAACTATTATTATAAAAAACAGAAGAGCAGTCAATCAAACACTTTTGGAATTGATGCTGGTATTTTACAAAGAACGCTAGTTTCAACAGATCAAACTACTCATCAAAAATTCCTTGATTTAGGATACAGGTTTTCTTTAAGCAGAAAACTAAATAGGGCTATGTCTCTAAATTTATCTACATTATTTACATTAGACCGATATGGAATTTTAAGTGAAAATAATACTGCAACTAGCACCTATTACCACATTCACAACAATAAAGTATTTAGTTTAAGTGCTGAATACAACTACGAAATTGGCGAGTACATTACTATTCACCCTAGAATTGGCTTAGGTATGATGTTTTACGAACAATCACATATTAGCGAAAATGGAATGAGTATCAACTCAAAAAAATCTGATCAACTTTTGTTAGTTGGCATTCAAGGAAAAATACACTTTTCTAAAACAATTGCAATTGGTGGAGCAATAGATTACTTACAAAGTGTAGATGCAATGAAACAGTCAGACAAAGCACATGCGTATTTGAACTCTCCTATGGTATCTGGGGGTGTATACATTACCTTAAACAATGGAGGAATGAAAAAATACCAAAGGCACTGTCCAAGGTTCTAGATTCGTGTGCTCATTTGTTCGAATGCTCGTGTGCTCGTATGCAGTAATTCCCTGTCTGCCGAAAGACAGGTTAATTCTTAATTAATTTTCTAGTCGTTTCCCCTATTCGCACAAAGTATACTCCTTTACTAAGCCCTGTCAAATCAATTTCAGCGGTTTCGTGTACTTTTTGAGAGTACACTTGTTTGCCGAGCACATCGAAAATAAATATATCGTTCACTTCGTTTTCAGGTAAACCCGTGATGATGAATTTAGAGGTTACAGGGTTGGGATAAATAGAAATCAAATTCGGATTAACATTATTAATGCTACTAAAGAAAAGTTTACTTTGATTAGATATCATCGGAAAATTTCCAAAAATGGTATTAGAAGGAACGACACAATTTAACTTTCTATCTAACTGTACCATATAGGTTACAGCATTGCCTAACACAAAACTAAAATCTGTATATGTACTAATAGAATTTGAAAGTGTTGCAATCCTTATAAAACTAGCATTATTGTATTTTCTCCAAACAATAAAAGAATCCATCGATGTTCCGTTATATCCATCCCAATTCAGCTGCACTCCAGAAACACCCAAATAGGTTGTGTTTAGCAACAAGCTTTTTATACTCTCGCTACTATCAGATTTTGTACCACAGGTATTTACCGCAACAATCTTATACATTTCGTTTTGAAGGGAAGTGTTTACATTAGCATCTCCAAATGCATTAGTAGTAGTATTTCCAATATAATCATATTCACCAGTTAATTTATTCTTCCTATATACTAAATAACTAGCATCAGTTGTGTTTAATCTTTCCCAGTAAATAATATTTCCATGTAATGTAGATAGCGAATCAACCATTACTCCACATATTGTTTCTTTTAAAACTATTTCAGGAAGCACATGTATTTCCAAAAATAAATAAGCAGTATCCTTTTTTATACAATCATCATCGAATGCAATAAAGGTATATCGGTAAGGAGAATCCTTCGCACAAATAAAATTCTGGCTAAAAAATGCAGATGAATTTACAATATTGGGAGTTGGCATGAATATAAAATTATCTGGACTTGGGTTATTGGAATTTGGAACAATAATAATATTTACCACCTGTGTAGAATCTTTATCGTAAGTTCTAATAATACTATCACCATTCAATTGAAATAACGTATTTTGTTTTACATAGTACTTCAAAACCTTATTGTTTATTGAGGTATCAGGAGAAATAAACATTGGAGGTGAGTTCGGTTTCTTTTTCACATAAAGGAATACATGAAGAGTATCATCTTTAGCTTCTGAACAATTTCTATCACGCAAAACAAAAGTAATCTTATATGGAGTTGACCTTGAATTTTTGCAAAACGGTTTCCACTTAAACTGTCCATCAAGTATGGAATCTCCTTTTAATACTAAATTCTGCGCTGCCACTCCAGTTTGTAAAGCACCAACATACCCGAACTTCGCTCCATAAACATTAGGGTCTAAAATATTTTCGCCAGGTACAAAACTTGGAATTACACTCATGTAAAGTGAATCTCCAGCAATATCTTTTCCCCATAAATTCAGCGTGTATTCTTCATTAAAATTAATTGTATCTCTAATTATGTGAGTACGATTTTTACTATCTGTAAAAACAGGAGCAACATTAATTTCATCAACTACTTTAAATGTAAATTCTCTATAGGTTGTTCCAATTTTTGTTGGTACACCAGAAATTTTTCTAAACTCATCTACTTTAACATTGATAGCATAAAAGCCTAGTTTTGTTGGTTTATATACTACTTGACCAGATATAGCATTTATAGTAAAGTCCGGATTCCCATCTGCAATATTAGAATCGCTTTTAAATCCTTGTGCGTAATTTATAGTTGAAAAAGATTTGGTAGTATTTTCACCAAATGGTTTCACCATGGAATAATTAAGAGAATCGCCATCAACATCCATAGCACTCCAATCGAGTACGTAGGTACTCCCAATTTTATAATGATATGAAGGGTAATATCTAAATTCAGGAGAAGTATTATAACGTCCAACTGATGCTGAGCCTAAACTTGGAAAATCCATAGTAAATGTATTTCCATAATTATCAGAGCTACCTAATATGTTTGAAATACCAATATGTCTGCAGCAAGAAGAAGTACTTATATAAAAATTATTCGAATTGCTTAACGCGTCATAATTAATAGGGAGGCTTTCATAAACAATTATTTCTATTGCATTATTTGCAGATTTTGGATAGCAATCTGATTCTGGAAATTTTATTACCTTTTGAGAAGCAGTTTTGGAAACAATAAAATTACCCACGATAGCATTTGTTACATTAGCATAAATTGTAAAACCAATGTTAATAGGTAAAGGTGTAGATGCAACAGGTCTATATATCTTTAATCTCCATTTATAATTATCAGTTGGAGCACCGGAGACAGTTTTAATGTTTACCAATTGCATTTCGTAACCACTTATGTCTGCTTTTGTTGAAACGAAAAACAACAAAAGCATTATTGATAGGAATAAGTTTTTCATAATATGCTGATGTGTTAATAACAATTAATTCTTAATTATACTTCTCACCGTTTCTCCAACCCGTAGGAAGTAAACCCCAGTGCTAAGCCCATTCAAATCGATTTCGGCTTTACCTTGAACTTTGTGTGATAACACTTGTTTGCCGAGCACATCGAATATAAATATATCGTTTACTTCGTTTTCAGGTAAACCCGTGATGATGAATTTAGAGGTTGTTGGATTGGGATGGATGGAAATTGAACTTGATTTATTGCCTACGATTCCTGTCATTAAAATATAATTCTTTACTTGTTCTGCTTCGCAACCCTTAGCATCTTCTAACTGCACTTTTAAGTTTATTGAGGTTCTTCCAGATAATAGTGAAACGGGGAATTTATCCACCCCACTTAGTAATATTGTTCCGGAAGAATTGTCTATCCAATTAATTGAAGTGTATGGTTTGTTTAAATACTTTGTAGTAAAAGTAATTGTATCTAACGGATTGCAACAAACAGATGGGTCTAACAAATCAATACTCGGCAAGCCAATTTGAACTGTGTCATATACATAGTTTATACAACCATAAATATTTTTCAAACGTGCAGAAACTGGGAATTTCCCAATTCCATTATTCGAAGAAAAAATCCACTTTGGATTCATAATTGTAAAGTCAGTAGCTTTTCCTTGTCTATCAAACAAATATGACTGTGTATTCGAATCATAATCACCTCTCCACCAAATACTGTCTAAATCACTATTTAAGTGTTCTGCTAAAGTGAAGTTAACTATAGAAGATTTACACGCTAAGTCTGATACAATTTTTGCAGTTGGTAATTTTCTTACAAATAACGAATCATACTTTTCAAATATACATCCTGCAGAATCTGTAATTACAATGGTATACTTCTTCATACCTGTAGTTGAAAATGCATATGAAATATTTTTAACGTCTGGCGTAACAGAAATATTCAATCCATCGTCTCCTAAAATATGTATACCAGCATAAGGTTTCCTGCCCCCCATTATAGTATCAATTACAATATTTGCAGGCATACCCACACACAGCGAATCATCAGAATGTGAAAGTAATTGTAACCGTTTCACAGGTTCAACTTTATCCATAAATCCGTACGTATTAATTGCTCTTACATAATAAGTTGAATCTATATTAGCACCACTACTATTATCTATAAATTTTATTAATTTAGCGTTAGTAGATGAATGTAGCAATGTTTTATTTCTATAAATATCATACCTCACAAATGTACTTATATCTCCAAAAGTTGGCTCCCAATTTACTTCTATAGAATTTGCAGAAGCAATAAAATCAATACATGTAATTTTAGGAGATTTAATAAAATTGGGAGATACCACATTCACAGAAAAAATTGAACTCGATGATTTTGGTACACAAAAATTATCCTTAGCAGTTATTGAAAAATTATATTGTTTATGCTTTGCAACACCTCCCGATAAATTTAAATTAGAAAAATCAGTTTTCCAATATAACCAAACAGTATCGGGTGACATTAAACCATAGGCAGCTCCTAAATTATATCCATAACCATTTAATTGCACAGAGGTATTTTGCATAAGTTCGGGAATGGGATTATTAACTTGAGAATAAGGAGTTGGTTGTTTCTTTTTAGATAATACAGCACAGTTCGGGAATGGACAACCAAGCACAGTATCGGCATTTGCAACCCCCATGGCAATTCCATTTACTGTAAATTGAACTTCGTGTGGAGAAATTCCGCCTCCAACTATAGAATCGCGTATTACTATTGGAATATTAATAGATTCTCCAGCAACAATATTTTTAATACTCACTTTTGCCCCAACAGTATTTACAAATGGTTTCATAATTATAGGCGCTCTATTGATATTAGAAGTAGTACCATCTACAAATAAATTCCAAATAAAATCTCTAGAAACCTCTGCAACTTTCTGACCATTTTTGAAAGAAGTAATAGTTGGAACCATTACATATTCTCCTAGAATTGAAGTTTTAAAAGTATATTCACCAGTAATTGAATCCAAATGAAAATCTGAAGTGGATAATCCAAATGGATTATCCTTGTTATAACTAGGATAATTGTTCCAAACATCTACATCTACAAGATATTCTGGACAAGTATGAGCACCAGAATTATTTACAATTGACACAATTGGATTAGAAAATCCATGAGATAAATCATCGTTATCAATATCAAATCCACTATTATTAATTGTATAATCCAATCCATTAGAATAAATATAAGGAATTGGGGATTCGCTAAAATCTGGTGAACTATCAAAACATTGTTGAATCGAGTTTGCTACAACGGACTCCTTGTTAAAATAAGGGTACATTTTTGCAGCTATTACCAAATGATTAACTATGGCATTAGAATTTGTAGCAAAATACCTTCCTGGAGTATTAAAATTAAATATAATTGGGTTATTTACTTGTGGTGGATTTATACCATGAAAGTCAATCGCTGCTGATTCATAAAGAACTTTTGTATAAGAAAAAGAACCTGTTTCTGCACATGTAAAAGTTGTTAAAGTAGGATAAGAACAATTTGGAATAACCTTAGTTGTAGATATTTTTTTTACCAAAATCTTCCCGTTCGAGTTTACAATATTTTCACTCGTACCAGGCATGGTTGCATTATTATAAAACTGACTAATGTTTGTATTCGTATTACAAACACTTAAATAAAGAAAGTCACCACTTGTAGTAGTACTTAAGCCACAATTTGCATAAATAATAAGTTTAAACTTGTATTTACTTACCCCTGATTCTACAACACATTTCCATGTTATTTCACCACCTAATAGGTCGGTTGATTTCGCACCAAAACTAATAAAGGATAGCGCAAAAAAGAGGATAAGTCTTTTCATGGTTTAATAGGTTTAACAATAAACATCAAAAGCAGTGCCAATGTAATATATTGGCATACTTGCCATTAGTTAATTATTAATTCACACTTTCCCAATCATGCACAAATCTACCACCCTATCCCCATTCGTCATTTCAGTTATCACACGATCAATTTTTAGGACAGTAAAGTTATTTACTACCAATGCTTCACTTAAGTATCCTTCTTCGTGGAAATGCATCATTATCTCATCGCCTTTACTTCCCTTTTGAATTCCAGATTCGGAATACGGCCTTTCCATGGTGCTTAAGTACAACAAACCTCCAGGAAGTATTAATTTACGTGCATCAGCAATAAATTGTATTACTTCTTCTTTCGTTAAATAAGGAAAACAGAACCCAGAAATTACTAGGTCGAATTTTTTATTTAATGATAAAATATCTCTTGCATCGCATATTGTGAAACTACCAGAAGGTATATTTTTCTGTGCAATAGATATCATATTTTCTGATAAGTCTATTCCTGTAATTTCTAAGTTTGAATTTCTATCTAACAAATACTTTGAAATATTTCCAGGTCCACATGCTACATCAAGTACAGTTATATTTCTGTCGTTAACTTCATTCAACAAAAAATCTAAACTAGTGGAATACATAGAAACATCCATAAATCGCTCTTCATAAGATTCTGCGTATTTATTGAATATAGAGGAGGCGTGTTGTGAGTGGTCCATTCTTTAGTACTAAGTATTGAGATATGAGATATGAGAAACAATATTACTAAATTCTTGTTAATTATATATCCCATATCCCATATCCCATATCCCATGAAAAAAGCACTCTTAATCATACTAGCATCTTTATTTGGCTGCTCTACAAAACAACAACCTTTAGAAACCGTAAAGAATGTAGATTTAAATAGATATACAGGCAAATGGTACGAAATTGCTTCATACCCACAACGCTTCCAAAAAGGGTGCACTTGCACCACTGCAGAGTACACTGCCACTTCTGAGGGGTATATTATCGTAGAAAATTCTTGCAATAAAGACAGTGTAAATGGTAATAAATCTGGAATCAAAGGGAAAGCCTTTGTTGTAGAAAATTCGGGCAACGCAAAACTAGAAGTTCAATTCTTTTGGCCTTTCCGAGGTAAATATTGGATTATCGATTTAGACAGTAATTATACTTACGCTGTAGTTGGACACCCAAATCGCAAATACCTTTGGATACTTTCTCGCACTCCACAAATGGACCAAGTTGTTTATGATAGCATATTGGAGCGCGTAAAAGCAAAGGGGTTCGACTTGACGATTCTGCAGCGAACATTGCAGAAGTAATACTTAATACGCTTTTGCGAATTTTCACATTTGCGCATTTGCACATTTACACATCTACTATTGTTTCCAAATTTTCTTAACCCTTACCCCATCTTTTGCTATTACTCGAATAGTATATATACCATCTGGTTGATCTGTTAAGTCTAATGAGGTTACTGTACTTACCGCAACAAGTTTACCATCTACAGAATACACTTCAATTTTATCTATCGTATTTTTTGCACTTATATTAAATACACCTTCACTCGGATTTGGATAAATTTGAAAGTCTGATTCACCCTGCGTTTCTATACCTGTAAAGCAAGTGACTACCACTTTCGTGCTCGAAGAATCTTTAAGTATACACTTATCTGTATTTACGAAATTCATTTTTACGGTATACGTCCCATTAGATTTATAGGCATGTGACGCTAAATCACCTGTGGCTGTAAATCCATCTCCAAAATCCCAATGTATTGTTGAATTGGGTATGATATTGGTATTAAACTCATATCTACACGAATCTTTTAAAGCTTGAATAATATCTAGAGAATCTGTTTTCGGACTAACTTTTACAAAAACAGAATCCTCAACATAACTACAATTTCCGAAATATACTTTAAGTTTATATACACCTTCCGTTTTTACCTTAATAACACTATCGATTTTGCCATTATTCCATTCATATTTTAAATAAGGGCTATTCAGATGAGATTTCAACAAAATACTATCTCCACTACAAATTTCTTTATCACTTCCCAATTCAATATTCTCTCTTTTTAATATCACAAAATATCGAGTAGTGATATCAGAACAATTAGTTATCAAATCAGTAACAAGATATTCTACACCATACATCCTGTTGTTATTTGCATTTCCAGGTATAAATAAGTTAACGTTCCTAGAAGTATCCGAACTAGAAATAATTGTAGCATCATTTTCAACTAAAAAATATCTTTTACGATAAACTCTCCAAGTCACATTGTATTCCGACTCTGGCCTATTTATAGGATTAAATAATCGATATGAAAAATCAACACTTGTACAAATCAAATCAGGGTCAGAAATCGTTCCTGACTTAATTATCACATTTTTGTTTGCTCTAATTGGTGCATTAATTGGAGGAGGAACATATACGTTGTATTTCACTCGATTTGTTACATAGCACTTGTCCACTTTATTATAATATACCGAAAGCTGTGGTTTTCTATTGGATGTTACAGAAGCATTAAACCCTGAAGATGTTTTTACATTTCCAAAGTTTATCGTTACTCCATCCTTACTGTAATTATAGTTTGAATTTAGAATTGCGGTACTAGAAAAAGCAAACGTAGTCACGCTCATGTCCACATACAAGGCATATGTTTGCCCTGGCATAATCATAGCAGGATTAGTTAAAATTAGTACCGATTTTCTTTTATCATCATTGTAATAAGTATACTGGTATAATTGGTTAGAGTGCTTAACCCATGCTGATGAATTTAATTCGAATCCATTGTATGTTCCCGATTTTCCATAAATAGTATAATAATATTCAGCATTAATCGACAGCATATAAATATCAAGATGACTAACTTTTATCGGAAAAATATTTGTGTTTGTAATGTTTATGAAAATTCCTTTTGCACTTAAGCCTGCCATATTACCCGTGCCTAATGAATCTACTTCGTCATTAGAATTTACCTGCATGAATAGGCTATCACTTTTAATTGATTTATAATTGATATAGTCTCCGACTGCAAGCAAATTACCACCCACTGGCGCATCATACCATTCTATTTTTCTGCTTAAGGGATCTTTCGCATAAATGAGATCTCGCTCTTCTTTACAGATGGTATCGTTTTGAGGTTTCAATAATTGAAGTGCCTGTCCACTAATATTATTGATGATTGTAGTTAAGGTGTCATTATTGCTAACTTGATCTGAATCTAACAAACTAACCACTTTTAAATATCCATTTTTAAACTTCCCTGTATTTTCAGATACGTTAAAGCTAATATTAGTTGTAGTACTCGGGTGGAGAACCTGCGTGTTTTGAATTATAGCTGACTCCCCAAAGCTACTGCCCCAAATTAATTTAATTTTACTTAATGAAACTACAGAGCTACCATTATTCTTAATTAATAATGATACGAATGTGTCTTTTGTTGTATCAACGCAATTCTCTGGCGTTATGATTTTAGCTATTTCTAAATCCTTTGCAATAGAGTCTAATTCAAATGCTCCAATACTTGTTTTTACTCCTCTTATTTTCCCATCGATATCGCCCACTATGTTGCTAAGCTTTAATGCTTTCTTATATAACAACATGTTATTTGGCTTGTACGAAGGCTCTTTACTATTTACCTCACCGAAAATGCTATGACTATTTGATTTTGTTATTGAAATCAATTTTGCTAACGAATCGTATTTAACTGGGGCGTTAAGAATTAAACTATTATATATAGTATTCGTATAATAATGGTTGTAATCTATAAGAACATCTTTAAAAGTTGTTCGAGACATAAAAATTAAAGATTGTGATGCAGGTGTATATTTCATTTCGTTAATCAGACTATTATTTAACACTCTACTATCTTTACAATGCTCTAATGAAATATTGTTTATGATCGTGCTATTTCGAACACTCCCTTTTATAATAATTGTATTATACAAAACATCTACACTGTCTACCGAACCCAAGTAAATTCCGTATGTATTATTTGTTGATTCTGTATAATTAAAGTTTGTGAATATAAAATTATTTGCAACCAATCTGTTTTGACCCAATGTATCTTGCACATTAATACCATAAAATTCAACTTGATACAAGTCTGGATTAGAATAAATTTTATTGCTACTAATTTCTAAATCATTCAAATATCCTTCTGCCTGAATTCCTGTAGGTAAATATTTTGAACCTTTATAAATAGTCTCTATAGTTTTACCAATGTTTAAAACATTACTACTTACATTTGCATTGGAAACATTAGACAAATAAATCCCCGAAGTAAGCGTGTCTTGAATAAAAGTATTACTGAACACATAAATATCTTTACTAATTCGATTTGGATCGAATGTGTATTTTGGACTCAAATAAACACCAAATTTATTTCCGATAAATTTATTCTTTTGTAATATTACTCCTTCTGTTTCTGGGCCAATATATACACCTGCCGAATAATTTGCATTCCCTACAGTTTGAAAATCACAATTTGTAAACACTGTTAGCGTAGACCTTTCTTTAGTTACAGTATCATCGTTTATTACTACTACATAAGATGACTCCGTATAACTAGGGAGTATTTTTTTGAATATCAACCTAGAATTAGAATCATCAGATCCAATTTCAACAGAATCAGCACCATCAAATTGTATAACAGGTTTATTATTCGAGCTACTAATTATATATGTTGAATCTTTTCGTGGAAATATCCTGATTGACGAAACAACTGTGTTTTTAAGATTCGTTTCTTTTAGAGTATATGAACCATCTTCTGTTAGGTCTGAAGTAATGATAACGGTCAATCTTTTACTCAAATAATTATTTTGAAGCAATTGAAATAGACCATTTTCTCTGGTAAGTGATTTAATGGGGTTTTGTTTACCAACAAAAATTGTATCGGGTAATACACCACCCACTCCATAATAATCAAATACAGTTGCAAAGGGAATAAGTTTATCAATACTCGTAATCTTATCAAAATCATTCGTGAATTCTATATTAGAGATCGATCCGTTGCCTAATTTATCTTTCGCATAAACAAAATATTCAATAAGGTCGCCAGTGTTAACGTTTGAATCTTTCAATAATTTATAATCAATTAAAAAACTAAAAGGAGAAGTCGTGTTTAGCGCTTTTACATATTTCCACCCTTCAGCTCCTTTAGTATTTGAAACAAAAATGTTCTTGTCGCTATTTTTCTTAAAATACAATCGCGGTCTGTTTGCTGAACTAGTATCTATTCCAGAAGTATCAATAATATTAGCAAAATTTGTTGCCAGTCTATTGGTTAACGAACTTATCAATGGCAATTTACTATAATAAATTGCAGGCCCATTCATTTCAGAAGTGCCTAATTCAATAGCTCCAATACTTGGGTTTGGTACAGAACGATCGTTTCCAAAATAATCAGTTTGCAATCCCATATTACCCTTTCCTGCAGATATCACAACTGATTTACTATTTGGAAAAATTTTAAAATTGCCAAACAAGTTTGGATTAATTTGGATCTTACTGTTTGAATCGCATTTAATAGTTGCTTTCCAATCTGTATAAGTACTATAAAATTGATTATAAGATAAGGAAGCTGAATTCCCCCTAAAAAAACAATTATAATCAGACTTTAATCCACTAAAATTAATTATAGGACTATTATATAAATAAACTGAGGATGCATTATTTATATAATTTAAGTTGTTGTAATAGTAATGTCTAATTACATTAGAACTACTGGTACTATAGGCAAAACTAAACATTGATGCTGCATTATTTACAGATATAGTATTGTGCAATAATCTAACACCTTGCAGGTTTTGGAAACTAAAAAAATAAAATTTGCCCCCAGTATTAATATTATAAACTAAGTTATTCTCTATAATTAAATCCTTACCAACTGTAGAAGCACCAGAACAAATCACATCAAACACTTGGATGTCTTTAGAAAGTGATGTATTATTTACTAAATCATGTATCCTGTTTTTATAGATTCTATTAATTTTATCAGGCGATGTAAGGTTCATAAAAACGGCCTTCGATATATTAATTGCATTACCCAATTGACTTTTATGATAGAATTCATTTTCGTAAATTAACATACTATCCATATCATAAATTGAAATAGCCGATGAAGTAAAATCTACAAAATAATTTTTTCGAATGATAGTTTCAGAGTCATCAATTTTATTTGTTGTAGTACCAGAGAATTTCACACAATTATAACCACCATCAAAAACATTGTTTTCTATAACATTTCCTCTATACAATCCTGCACTTATTGTATTAGATTCTCCTGCATTAAAAAAAATTCCAGTTTGAGCATTAGAGCCAGTTCTGAATAAATAGAACTTATTATTTGAAATCGTATTATAGTTTGAATTACTTTTTAGGTGGATTCCAAAACCATTAGAATATGCCGGATTTGTACGTATGGTAAACCCTTCAATAGTAACGTAAGAAACTCCATTAAATCTTATTACAAAATTATTTGTTGATGCGGTTGAAGTAGTATAAAGCTCAGCTCCATTCCCTTTTAAAATCAATTGTTTTTGTTGAGATAATCCTGCAATTGCATTAATAGTTACTTGTTCATTGTATGGGCCATATTTCGGATCAACACTTAAGGTTACCGTTGAGCATATTCCATAAGTTGATAAGGCTTGTAATGCTGCTGTTAATGTCGGGAAATTTGAAGTTGGACCACCAACGGTAATTGTACCTGAAAAACTTGAGTAATTGAATTGCAAAAATGTAGTGTCATTTAAAAGATTATTATCTGGCACTCCATTTACTTTTGTTATCCAAGCTCTAATAGTATAAATAGCCCCCAAAGTCATTGGATAACTTCCGATAGTTAGCAACTGCTCAGATCCTACTCCTATCATGCCAATGTGTTTTTGAGGAGCTTGCATTACTCCATTAACCATCCAATTAAATTCCACACTATCTATTTGCTGTGATCCAATATTTCTAAACTGAACCTTTACATTTTGGGGATTACCACAATCCGAGGTTGGAACAATAACAGATTGAAGATGTCCGTCAGTTGGAATTATACTATATTCATATGCTCCAATATCCGGATTGCTTGT
>CALRIM020000051.1:0-18283 GCA_943360385.1 Rhizobium sp. Q54
AACTGCGCCATTAATAAATAAATCTTTTAGATCGTCCAACATTTTACGATCCTTTTTACCCATCGCTTTTCTCAATGTATCGGCTTGCCCTTTACTAAAGCCCGATAATTTTTGAGAAAGCAACATCACCTGCTCTTGGTAAACCGTAATTCCATTGGTGTCCTGCAAGTACTCTTCCATTTCTGGTAAGTCGTAGGTTACTTGTTCTCTACCATGTTTACGTGAAATATATTTGGGAATGTATTGCATCGGACCAGGACGGTACAAGGCATTCATCGCAATTAAATCTTCGAATTTATCAGGTTTTAAGTCTATCAAATGTTTCTGCATCCCAGCAGATTCAAACTGAAACGTACCATTGGTTTCACCTCGTTGATATAACTCAAAAGTTTTTGCATCATCTAATGGAATAGAATCTATATCAAATACAATTCCTTTTTTTTGTTTGATGAGTTCAAGTGCATCACGAATAATCGTCAGCGTTTTTAAACCCAAAAAGTCCATCTTAATTACACCAGCATCTTCAATTACTTTTCCATCATATTGTGTAATTAATAACTCGGTATCTTTTGAAGTGGCAACTGGAATAATATCGGTTAAATCCATCGGCGCGATAATAATTCCCGCAGCATGAATTCCAGTTCCTCTCACCGAACCTTCTAATATCAATGCTTCTTTTAAAACCTTTGATCTAAAATCATCGGAATTATAAATAGCACGTAATTGTTTAATATTATCTAAATCGTCGGCTTGGTACCCTTCCTTATCTTTCAAACCTCCCTCACCATCAATGTTTGCTAATATCACACGGTTTAACTCTGTACCTGGTTTGTCGGGCACTAACTTCGCCAATGCATTGGATTCTACCAAAGGTAAATCCATTACACGAGCCACATCTTTAATACTCATTTTAGCAGCCATGGTACCATACGTTACAATTTGTGCAACCTGGTTTCTACCATATTTATCAACCACATAATCGATTACTTTTTGTCGGCCTTCATCATCAAAATCCGTATCAATATCGGGCATTGATTTACGTTCTGGATTTAAGAAACGCTCAAAAAGTAAGTTGTATTTAATAGGGTCGATATTTGTAATGCCAATACAATATGCCACTGCCGAGCCAGCTGCGGAACCCCTACCAGGGCCAACAAATACTCCAATATCTCTACCCGCTTTTATGAAGTCTGCAACAATTAAAAAATAACCCGCAAAACCCATGGTTTCTATGGTGAACAACTCAAAATTTAACCTTTCTTCTATTTCAGCGGTTAATGTTTCGTAGCGTTTATAAGCCCCTTCGTAAGTGATGTGTCTGAGGTATTCGTCCTGAGAATTAAAATTTGTAGGAATAACAAAGTTTGGCAAAAGTATATCTTGCTTCAACTTTAAGGTATCTATTTTATCAACTATTTCGTTTGTATTATCAATGGCCTCTGGAATGTCGATAAATAAATCGTTCATCTCTTTTTGAGTTTTGAAATAAAACTCATCATTATAAAAGGCAAAACGAGTTCCTTTTACAAAAGCATCATCGTCTGAAAATTCTTTATTTGTTGGAGTACTTTGTTTTTCACCTGTATTAATACAAAGCAAAATATCGTGTGCATTTGAGTCTTCACGATCCACATAATGAGAATCGTTAGAAGCAATTACTTTTACGTTGAATTTTTCTGCAAACCCTAAAAGAACCTTATTTACTTTCTCTTGGTCTTGCATTTTATGCCGTTGCAGTTCGATGTAATAATCTTCACCGAAAATATCTAACCACCACTTAAATTCCTGCTCCGCTTCTTTTTCGCCTTTACGCAAAATTGCCTTAGGTACAGAAGCGCCAATACAACAGGTAGTAGCAATTAACCCTTCGTGATATTTCAAAATAAGCTCTTTATCTATACGAGGGTACTTACCATATAGGCCCTCAACATAACCCAAAGAGCAGAGTTTTACTAGGTTTTTATACCCCTGGGCATTTTTAGCCAATAAAAGTTGATGGTAACGAACATCGCGATCGTCTTTGGTAAACTGACGTTTATGACGGTCTTCTACGATGTAGAATTCGCACCCAAC
This sequence comes from Rhizobium sp. Q54, assembly GCA_943360385.1. Lineage (GTDB taxonomy): Bacteria > Bacteroidota > Bacteroidia > Sphingobacteriales > Sphingobacteriaceae > CAJBVG01. The sequence goes on from CALRIM020000051.1 coordinate 2,074, forward strand.
AATTGGCTTAACCCCATGTTTACCAGCCTCTGCCACAAACTTAAAAGCACCAAACATATTCCCATGGTCGGTTATCGCAAGAGCTTTCATGCCATCTTTTGAAGCTTTTTTGAATAGCTTCTTAATGTCTGCAGCCCCGTCGAGTAAGGAATATTGAGTATGTACGTGTAAATGCGAAAAATCTGGCATGGTAAATAATGAGTACCAAAATTAAAGAATGTTTCGCTCTGTTTTTGGGTCGTTTTTCCACATTTTTTTATCCTTTAAATTTAGAAACGCAAAAAGCTAGTTCCTAAACCACCTTAATGCAGTTATTACAACGGCTTATAAGCACTGCTTTCTGGTTAAAGTATCACTTCTTTGTGTTTCTAAATTCAAAGGATTTGAGGTTTTGTTCTTTCTGCCAATATTTACCCGATAATCAAGTAGTCATATAAACTAATGTCCTGTGTCCCATGTCTCATGACTAGAGCTCAAAAGTCCATTTTAGAGGCTTTTGAGTTAATATTAGTTTCTAGCCCTAAAAATGTTGATTTTATTTTAACAATCGGTTTGAAATTAGGGAAGAAAAGTTAACTTTGCGGCACGAAAAAATAATAGATAATTATGCCAAATATTGGGAAAATTGCTCAAATCATCGGTCCAGTGGTGGACGTTAGCTTCGCAGCTGAAGGTGCGAAATTGCCTAACATTTTCGATGCTTTGTATGTGACTAAAGAAAATGGTCAAAAAATCGTATTAGAGTGTCAACAACACTTAGGTGAAGACAGAGTACGTACAATTGCGATGGATTCTACAGACGGTTTAGTTCGTGGAATGGACGTAATTGATATGGAAAGTCCAATTACTATGCCTATCGGAGAGGACATCAAAGGACGTTTATTTAACGTTGTTGGTGATGCTATCGATGGTATGGGAGAAGTTAGTAAAGTAAATGGCCGTGCCATTCATAATAAACCACCAAGATTCGAAGATTTATCAACTGAAACGGAGATCTTGTTCACTGGTATTAAAGTAATCGACTTATTAGAGCCATATGTAAAAGGTGGTAAAATTGGGTTGTTCGGTGGTGCCGGTGTAGGTAAAACAGTATTAATTCAAGAATTAATCAACAACATCGCGAAAGCATACGATGGTTTATCGGTATTCGCAGGTGTGGGTGAGCGTACTCGTGAGGGTAATGACTTATTGAGAGAAATGATTGAAGCAAACATTATCCGTTACGGAGATGAGTTTAAGCATTCGATGGAAGAAGGTGGATGGGATCTATCTAAAGTAGATCACGAAGCATTGAAAGATTCGAAAGCAACATTTGTGTTCGGACAAATGAATGAGCCTCCTGGTGCTCGTGCACGTGTGGCATTATCAGGATTAACAGTTGCGGAATATTTCCGTGATGGTGATGAGCAAAGTGGTGGTCGTGATATCTTATTCTTTATCGATAACATTTTCCGTTTCACTCAAGCAGGTTCAGAGGTATCAGCGTTATTAGGCCGTATGCCTTCAGCGGTAGGTTACCAACCAACATTGGCTACAGAAATGGGTATGATGCAAGAACGTATCACATCAACTAAAAGAGGTTCTATTACATCGGTTCAAGCGGTTTACGTTCCTGCCGATGACTTAACTGACCCTGCTCCAGCAACAACGTTTGCCCATTTAGATGCAACAACAGTATTGAGTCGTAAAATTGCTGAGTTAGGTATTTACCCAGCGGTAGATCCATTGGATTCTACTTCACGTATTCTTGCTCCAGAAATTATTGGTGCAGAACACTACGGTTGTGCTCAACGCGTAAAAGAAATCTTACAACGTTATAAAGAATTACAAGACATCATTGCGATACTTGGTATGGACGAATTATCTGAAGAAGATAAATTAGTAGTATCTCGTGCTCGTCGTGTTCAACGTTTCTTATCACAACCTTTCCACGTTGCTGAGCAATTCACTGGATTAAAAGGTGTGTTAGTAGATATCAAAGAAACTATCAAAGGATTCAACATGATTATGGATGGTGCGGTAGATGAGTATCCAGAGATGGCTTTCAACTTGGTAGGTACTATCGAAGAAGCAATGGAAAAAGGTAAAAAATTAATCGCAGAAGCTAACGCTTAAAAATATGCTATTAGAAATATTAACACCCGATAAAAAAGTGTACTCAGGAGAAGTGAGTTCAGTGAGTGTACCTGGCACTTCAGGTTCATTCGAGGTATTGAATAACCACGCTCCTATTATTTCTACTTTAGAAAAGGGTTCATTGAAATTCAAAGCAAAAGAAGGTAACCAAGAAATGAATATTTCTGGTGGAGTTATTGAAGTGCTTTCAAATAAAGTGGTAGTACTTGTCGAGTCTTTGCTATAACCTTTTCAGAATTTCTGAAATTCAGAAAAAAATCCCGCTCAGTAATGATGCGGGATTTTTTTATTCAACTCACCTCTAAAATACAAAAAACTTCAACTAATTATTATCCATTAATTCAAAATCCTGTCTCAAATCTTCTCTTGCATCATTTTCCATTTCTCCAAAATGTATAAAAATTGGAATTCTATTTTTTACAATGTATTCCAATTTAATATCCAAAATGGCTGATAAAATTTCAAAATGATTATCATGAAAAGACCTCTGCCCATTCTCCATTTTTGAATAATTAGACTGGCTTGATGCAAGCTTTTTAGCCATAAACTCCTGTTTAAAACCAAGAATCTTTCTTGCTTGTTTGATTGTAATTAATTTCTTCATGATAAATAATATTAAATTCTACTTTTATAAATAAAGGCTCTATACTTTCAGATATCATTAATTCCTGCCATTGAATCAACCAATACTTCCAGTAATTATACTTACCTATGAATTAAGCGGAACTTATTTTTCATAAGTAAGGACTGGAATATTACAATAATTGAAAGTAGTGCAAAATATTTCACGAAATCTTAAAATGAATTCGAAATGGGTATTTCTGTAGACAGAATGGCAATTAAGGGACATAAAAAGAAACTTGCACACAAAAAAATGTCGGAATAAGGCACTCCGACTAACAAAAAAAATGTCGGAGTGAATACACTCCGACAAAATCATTCGTTCCTTGTACTATGTACTTAATACATTGTACTATTTTAGTATCGCTACACCCTTGCTAACTCTACCATCAACTGTAGTAATTACCATCTGATACATTCCTGCATCGATGTTGCTAACATCAATACTAATTTTTTGCTTACCAGATTTGTTGAATTTATTTTCAGTGTAAATTACTCTTCCATCAATACTTAATAATTGAATGGTCACATCAGATGAAGTTATTTGAGTATAATCAATATTAATGATGTCTGAACTTGGATTTGGATACAATGCTGCTTCAATTAATTTATCAACCGAACCAACTGAATTAGGTGCATTACCAGAAAAAGTTAAATCATCCACATATAGAAATGAACCTACAGGAGCCGATGTTAATGCTGTACTATCTAATCCGATTAAAGTGGTAGTTCCCATAATTATAATAACCGAATCTGGAGTATCTTCAGTTGTATACATAATAGGCACCGTGAATTTAGCAAAGCTATCTACATTACTAAATATACCTGCTCCAACTCCTACCACATTTAAACCCGCTGCTAAGGGATTGAATTTTGTAAGCACCACTGTTATTATTCCAGAATCTGGTCTATTGCCTTCGGCATATTTATAATACCCATTTAATTCTGTAGGTCTGCCACCTGAAATTGGAATGCCTGGTTTAATGGTAACATTTGTTAAATCCAACGCTCCTGTAATCATTAACCCTGGTACACCTGAGGTATCACCAACATTTTGTGCATAAGACTCCAATTTGGCGGCATATGTTCCGCTGTGTTTTGTAGTAGATCTACTTACATTTGCTCGTGGTAATCCACCTGTTCCTAATAATACCGAAGCGTAATTAGATGTTACATATCCTGCGGGCTCCATAAAAACTAAAAGGTTTGTCCATGTTTCAAAACCTCCATTTTGAACCGTTTGCGCAAAAGTTCTATTGCCAATAAACAATAAAATTAATAGTATATACTTTTTCATAATGATTATTTATTAGTACAAATATACAAAAAAAGCCCTCCAAAAAGATGGAGAGCTCTACGCATTCACTATTTATTAAACCTAATGTTAGTCTAACCCGAAAGTCAATCCAACACAAAAAGTATTTAAATCTGGACCTTCATTTTTGTTGAAGACACTTTGTGGGTAGTATTTACCGTAGATACCTACACTTCCGTAGTTTACTCTACCAATAAATCCGTAACGTAATTCATTTAAGTTGAAACCATCGTTCACTTTAGTTTTACCTTTAACTTCACTTACTTGTTTTACTCTACCATTAATTAGGTAACCTAATTCCACACCACCAGATACACCTATTGAATTACCATTTTTAAATTCGTTTGTTTTGAAGTGCAACATAATTGGTAAAGTTGCATATCTAGCTAACAATTTGTTTTTAGTAAAATCGATACTGTTCACAAGTGAATCTTTATTGAATCCGAATTTTGGTGAATTTGGTATCGCAGTACTATCGCCAGCTAATCTGTAGTTATTCCAATCTAAACCTAAACCAACTGATAGACGTACGTTTTCTCTGTAGATATTAAAGTAGTGATTGTAAGTTAAGTTTACGTTTGTTGATTTACCATTGATTAAATTCAATCCTTGATTAGCAGGAGATAAACTAGTTGATCCATTTTCTAATAATCCATTGTATCCGATAGAGAATTCTAACTCACCTTCGTGTTTTTTATCATCTTTATTTTTAGATGTGTTTTTGTTAGATTTTTCATCTGCTTCAAAATCACCAGTTGAATCTTTTTCCATGTAAATTTTCTCAATTTTTGGCTCACCAATTACGACAATTCTGGTTTTTCCAACTTTAATTTCAGTTGTATCTGTTTTTCTTTTTCCAGTATCTACCATACTCATTGATGGATCGATTTTTAAATCGTTAGCTGAATATAAATCAGATACAGCATCTTTTTTCTTGTGAACATATTCTGCAACTACATCAATTGGTTGTAAGTTAATTACGTACGCAATTGCATCTTTAGTTTGATTAATTGCTTTAGCTGCTTTTACAGTTCTAGTTTGTGCGTTTACGCTTGAAGTGAATACTCCTGCCACTAATCCAAGCACTAAAATTGACTTTTTCATATATAATATCATTAGGTTATACAATCTTTAATTTTTTTATTTATCTGTGTTTTTTACTCTACTAAATTTTACGATTCCCAAATTCACATTGTATTTCGTTCTCACCGAACCGTCTACTTTTTTACTCTCATTAACTGCTACTAACTCTGCATTACTATTACCGGTTACTTTTTGTGCTACAAAGTTTAACATTTCTAATACTCCCACTTCTGTTTTCGATCCTGTATTTGCAGCAACACTCGGACTTGGTACCGGCACTGGAACAATAGGCCTTTTATTTTCTGGTTCCATTACTGGTGATGTTTTGTTTGCTTCTGCTTTCTCTTCCATTTTTTTCAAAAGTTCTATCGCTGCTTTTTCTTCTTGTGTGCGATTATCTTTTTTCAATTTAGGATCGATAACTATTGCTTTTTTTATGTTTTTTAAAGAACGTGTAGACTTGCTTTTGATCTCGACTACATCTGCTAGACGATGCTCTTCTGAGATTGGTTGCATCGGTGCTGAAATTTTTTCAACTTTTTTTTCTGTTGATGCATCCGCTTTTGCAGGAACCTCATTTTTATTGATGTTTGCAAGGTTTGGTGCATTTTCGGTAGCGCTTTCGTTACCAAAGAAATTAAACTGATAAACTCCTACAGTCAATAAAATAACAATCGATGCTGCAATAGATAATCTAGCGGTCCAATTAATAACAACCCCTCTTTTCTTTTTATCAAGGTCATGCTCAATTCCATTCCAAACACGTTCCGATGGTTCCATTTCGAAACCTTCAAATGCATTTTTCAATTGATTATCAAATTCTTGATTTTTATCTGAGTGCTTCATTGTGTTTGCCCTCCATTTTTATAATATTTTCTTGCAAAATTGCTCTAGCTCGTGCTAGTTGTGATTTTGATGTCCCCTCACTTATCCCTAATTCTTTTGCTATTTCTTTGTGCGAAAATCCTTCTATTGCATACATGTTGAATATCAATCTGTATCCCGGAGAAAGCTTCCTAATAACTGCTAACAAATCATTCATATTCATTCTAGCCATTTGATTCTCTTGAACCGAACTTTCTGGTGCATGATCCATATCAACCACCGGAAACATTCTAGCATTCTTACGGTAAAATTCTATTGATGTATTTACCATAATCCTTCTCACCCATCCTTCAAATGACCCATCTCCCTTATAATCTGTTAACTTTTCAAAGATCTTCACAAAACCTACTTGCAACATATCCTCCGCTTCAAAATTGTCTTTCGCATATCTCGCACACACCACCAACATTTTCGAAGCAAAGTGTTTATACAGCAACTCTTGGGATTTTCTCTCCCCTCGTTTACTGCCCTCGATTAACTCTTCGAGGCTTAGCTTATGTCCCAATTGTAAGCTCATTTTACTGTCAAGATGATGGTTTGGGGGTTTTGGTTGCACAGAGGTAGTGATTTATTTTCGATTATTACATAACATATTGATTATCAGATAAAAATATGTTAATATGTTAATGGGATAATGTGTTAATATATCAAAAAATCAGGATTTTTGATCTTCTGAATTTCTAAATTTCTGTTAAGTAGCTAGTTATCAATCTTAATTGCATTATTTTTAGTCTCAATTCTCATATCTCAATTCTCACATCTATTTTTGTTACTTTTGTTACTCTCGATTACTATAAACATGGATACAATAGAAGTCTACAAACCAAAACACAAAATTCGTTTCGTTACCGCTGCATCACTTTTCGATGGTCACGATGCCACAATAAATATCATGAGAAGGATTCTTCAGGCATCTGGTGCCGAAGTTATTCATTTGGGTCATAATCGCTCTGTAGATGAGGTAGTGAATTGTGCAATTCAAGAGGATGTTCAAGGTATAGCCATGACTTCTTACCAAGGTGGGCATAACGAATATTTTAAATACATGTACGACCTTTTAAAGGAAAAGGGAGCAGGACATATAAAAATATTTGCTGGTGGCGGCGGTGTTATTCTTCCAACAGAAATTGAGGACTTACAAAATTACGGTATCTCTAGAATCTATTCTCCAGACGATGGTCGTACAATGGGTCTTCAAGGGATGATTAACGATATGCTTAAGCAATGCGATTTTCCTACTAAAGTTTCGTTAAATGGAGAGTTAAAAGAAATTGGAGAGAAAAACCCTGCAAAAATTGCGCATGCTATTACCGTAGCCGAAAATATTCCAGAAGAAGCTGAAAAGTTTCTAGCGGAAGTTAAAAAAATGATTGGGTCGCATCATATTCCTGTATTAGGAATTACAGGTACAGGTGGTGCTGGTAAATCATCTTTAGTAGACGAATTGGTTCGCCGGTATTTAAACGATTTTGAAAATAGAAGTATTGCTATTATTTCTGTAGATCCATCTAAACGTAAAACAGGTGGTGCATTACTTGGAGATAGAATTCGTATGAACTCTATTAATAACCCTAGAGTATATATGCGCTCCTTGGCAACACGTCAAGCTAACTTAGCACTATCTAAATATGTTCAAGAAGCAATTGATATTTGCAAAGCAGCTGCGTACGATTTAATTATTGTAGAAACTTCTGGTATCGGACAATCGGATACAGAAATTACAGAGCATTGCGATGTATCATTATATGTAATGACTCCTGAATTTGGTGCAGCAACACAATTAGAAAAAATCGACATGCTTGATTTTGCTGATTTGGTTGCCATCAATAAATTCGATAAACGTGGAGCATTAGATGCTATTCGTGATGTAAAAAAACAATACCGCAGAAATCATCAAGTATTCGATGCTAGCGACGACGATATTCCTGTTTACGGAACAATGGCATCGCAATTCAATGATCCAGGGATGAACTCCTTGTATTATGCATTGATGAAAAAAATAACAGATAAAACTGGTATTGAATTTTTATCACACTTAAATCTAACAAAAGGTAATTCTGAAAAAATTTACATCATACCTCCAGATAGAACTCGCTATTTAGCTGAAATTGTTGAAGCCAATCACGATTATAATGTTTGGGTAGCAGAGCAAGTATCTATTGCTCAAAAAATGTATCAGCTTAAAGGCACCATCGATATTTTAGAAAAAGAAAAGAAAGAAGATGGTGTTCAAACCTTAAAAGATTTATACAACCACTACGAAGAAATTCTTCATCACGAATGTAGAAGATTATTAAAAGAGTGGCCAGAAACAGTAAAAAAATACGAACAAGATTTCTTTGTATATAAAGTTCGTGATAAAGAAATCAAACAACAATTATATTACGAGTCACTATCTAAACTTCGTATTCCAAAAATTTCATTACCTAAATACCAAGCTTGGGGCGACATTTTAAAATGGTTGTTAACAGAAAACTTACCAGGCGAATTCCCTTATGCAGCGGGTGTATTCCCATTGAAACGCGAAGGTGAAGACCCAACTCGTATGTTTGCTGGAGAAGGTGGACCGGAACGTACCAATAAACGTTTCCATTATGTATCCCTTGGCCAACCTGCACATCGTTTATCAACCGCATTCGACTCTGTAACGTTATACGGAGAAGATCCTCATGTTCGTCCAGATATCTACGGAAAAATTGGAAACTCTGGTGTGAGTATCGCAACCTTAGATGATGCTAAAAAACTATACTCAGGTTTCGATTTGTGTAATGCTAGTACTTCAGTGTCTATGACTATTAATGGTCCAGCGCCAATGTTACTAGGATTCTTTATGAATGCTGCCATCGATCAACAATGCGAATTGTACATCAAAAAAAATGGATTAGAAGCAGAAGTAAACAAAAAAATTGAAGACATCTATACCAAAAAAGGAATAACAAGACCGAGCTACCAAGGAAAATTACCAGAAGGGAATAATGGCTTAGGCTTAATGTTATTAGGTGTTACAGGCGATGAGGTTTTACCAAAAGATGTTTATGAACAAATAAAAGCGTATGCTATTTCTACTGTACGCGGAACTGTTCAAGCAGATATTTTAAAAGAAGATCAAGCTCAAAATACATGTATTTTCTCAACTGAATTTGCATTACGTATGATGGGTGATATTCAACAATATTTTATCAACGAAAAGGTTCGTAATTTTTATTCGGTATCTATTTCCGGATATCATATTGCGGAAGCAGGTGCAAACCCTATATCACAATTAGCATTTACCTTAAGTAACGGATTTACATTTGTAGAATATTATTTAAGAAGAGGAATGAATATCGATGATTTTGCTCCTAACTTATCATTCTTCTTCTCTAATGGTATCGATCCAGAATATTCGGTAATTGGTAGAGTATCTCGTAGAATTTGGTCGAAAGCTATTAAATACAAATACAAAGGAAATGATCGTTCGCAAAAATTGAAATACCATATTCAAACCTCTGGTAGATCATTACATGCGCAAGAAATTGACTTCAACGATATTCGTACCACTTTACAAGCACTCTACGCTATCTACGATAATTGTAATTCACTTCATACAAATGCATACGACGAAGCGATTACTACACCTACCGAAGAATCGGTTCGTAGAGCAATGGCTATTCAATTAATTATTAACCGTGAATTAGGATTAGCGAAAAATGAAAACCCAATTCAAGGAGCTTTTATTATTGAAGAGTTAACCGACCTTGTTGAGGAAGCAGTATTAGCAGAATTCAAACGTATATCAGATAGAGGTGGAGTATTAGGTGCTATGGAAACGATGTACCAACGTGGAAAGATCCAAGAAGAGTCTTTATACTACGAAACTTTAAAACACAACGGAGAATATCCAATTATTGGTGTAAATACATTCCTAAATAAAAAAGGATCACCAACCATTGTTCCGTCGGAAGTTATTCGTGCAACTGAGGAAGAAAAGCAATATCAGATTTCAGCATTAAAATCTTTCCAAGATAGAAATGCAGAACACTCTGCTAATTCTTTACTCGCACTTCAAAAAGCTGCCGTAGAAAACAAAAATATTTTCGAACAATTAATGGAAGTTTCTAAAGTATGTTCATTAGGACAAATTTCTAATGCACTTTACAAGGTAGGTGGTCAGTATCGAAGAAACATGTAGATAATATGTTAATGAAATTTGCACATCTGCACATTTACGCATTTTCATATTTATTAACATATTATCCCATTAACATATTAAGTAAGGGTATGTAACCTTTTCATTGTCTTGTTCTAAAAAGCAATACTATGAAAAGACTATTTACCCTTTTATTTTTGGTGGCTATTACTAGTACTGTAATGGCTCAAAAGAATGGACAAGCCATTCGTAAAGTAAAAAAAGACCTTACATCTACCTTAAAAAGCAAGGCATCTAATCAATCTAAAAAGCCATCGCTTAAACTGCGTGGTAATGAAAAACACCCTGGGAAAATTGCTCATTATGATTGGATACAAATGATCAACGACTGGGAATATGCCAATACTTCGGAAATTGCGTATCGAAATGATGGATTAATTGCCAATGAAATATTAGTTGATGATCAACAAAATGTAATTGGTCGAGTGAATTACACTTATAATGCCGACAATAAATTAACGGAGCAATTAATAGAAATCCAAATGGCTCCTAATGTTTTTGTTCCTTATATGGCTAATGTTTTTGAATATAACATTCAAGGTGATTTAACATTATCTGAAAATAAATTGTGGGGGAACAATGCTTGGGAAATTATTTATGGAGATAAATATGAAATTGAGTATGATATGATTTGGGGGTCTAAAACTACCATCGAAAGTTACTGGAATGGCAGCGAATACGATACCTCAATGAAACGTATAGAGCGTTACATGAATAATATATTAACCATCGAAGAAGAGTATCAGTTTACAGGTACCGATTTTATTGCTATCGACCAATACGAATATTTATTCGATAATAATGGTGTTGATACTGGAATGTTGAAACGAGTTTGGAATGGAACGAATTGGCAAGAAGACGAATTATATTGCAATTACATTTGGGACAATCCGTCAAAAGATTTCTTAGAATACAATAATGTATTTTTAAAAGTAGGCTCCGAATGGAGACTTTATTCAAGAGAAAATTTCACAAGAGATAATTTTGGAAGTTTCTCCTACTTATTAGAAAACTATCAAAATGGAATTTGGGTAGGTAATATGCGCATACAAAGTATTAATAATACTCATAAAGCGAGAACCCTTTATTTATATGAGCTTTACTTAAGTGGTACATGGCAAGAACTGTTCAGAATTGAAGAAGAATATGCTTATGATAATGATGATAATGAAACCCTACATATCTATAAAGAATCGGACAGTAATGGACAATTAAACAATATTTACAAAGATGTTTTTAGTGATTTCATTACTATCTCTGGAGTATCCAATACAAAAAACAAAGCATTAGGGTTTTATCCTAACCCAACATCAGATTTTATCATGTTAAAAGATGAAAAGCTAGTTGGGAAAAAATACTTACTTACAGATTTATCTGGAAAACTAATTCAAACTGGTAAGGTTGAAGAAGGCATGAAAATCGATTTATCGAAAATCAACGCAGGCTTATATATTATAGTAGTTGATAATTACCAAGCTAAAGTTCAATTGAATTAGTTTGCTAATGTGCTAGTGTGTTAATGTGCTAATTAATTTATTTTCAAAAACATTAGCACATTAACACACTAGCATACTAACAAATTACTTTCTCTCCGATATTAGGGATAAAAACATTCTCAAACCCTCGCTCTCGGAGTTTATCAGCAAAATATTCTTGAGCCTCTATGGTACCATGTACTAAGTAGAGGCTTTTTACTTTTGAGGGATCTTGGCAATTCATAAACTGAATTAATTCTGCATAATCGGCATGAGCACTATAAGAAGAAATTACTTCTACACTTGCATTAACATCAAACTCTTTCCCATAAATACGAATGCGTTTATCACCATTTAAAATTTTACCACCAATAGTGCTAGGTTCGCAATAGCCAACAATTAACAATGTGTTTTTGGGATCTTCGATGTATTTTGCAAGATGATGTTTTATTCTACCAGCATCCATCATACCAGAAGCTGCAATAATAATGGCTGGACCCTCATCCTCATTAATCGCTTTAGATTCCTGTATACTTGGTGTATATCGTAAGTTAGGAAATGCAAAAGGATCTGGATCTGTTTGCATGTATTCTAAAATGTCATCATTGAAATATTCAGTATGCCTGCGCATAATTTTAGTAGCACTGGTAGATAAAGGAGAGTCAACATATACACGCACCTTAGGCAATTTCCCTTCCGTTCTCATTCTATCTAGTGCGTAAACAATTTCTTGCGTTCTACCCAAACTAAAAGCAGGAATAATTAATTTCCCTTGTTGATTAATGCACGTTTTTACTACAGCATCTAATAATTTCTGTTCTGCATCTTCTGTAATATCGTGTAATCTGTTTCCGTAAGTACTTTCGAGTAATATAACATCCGCTTGAGGGAAATCAGCTGGTGCTTTTAAAATTCGATCTTTGTATCGCCCGACATCACCAGAAAAGAAAATTCTTCGTGTTTCATCTTTTAGTTTTATATCTATTGAAATACAAGCTGAACCTAAGATATGTCCAGCATCTGTAAAATAAAAAGAGATGTTATCATTCCATTTATAATGTTCTTTAATTCGGACTGCATGAAACATTTTTAATGCCATGTCTACATCATCTAATGTATACAGGGGTTGTATCGGTTTTCTACCCTCGGCCTTTCTTTTTTTATTAATGTATTCTGCATCGTCCTCCTGTATCCTGGCAGAATCGGCGAGCATTATACTCAGTACATCTATGGTTGCTGCTGTAGTTAATATTTTGCCTCTAAATCCTTGTTTAACTAAATTTGGAATATTACCAGAATGATCTATGTGAGCATGAGAAACAACAAGCACATCTATATCTTTAGGGTTGAATCCGAATTTTCTATTTGCATCTTCGGTATCAGCCCCTTGAAGTAAACCACAATCCAACAAAATTTTAGTCCCATCTGGTGCGGTAATTAAGTGTTTGGAACCCGTAACTTCTTGCGCCGCGCCCCAAAATTCGATTGAAATAAAATCGTACATTAGTATTGATTTTTGATTATGAAAGATACACATTATTTAATAGAAAAATCTTCAGGAGAAAAGGCTCCTTTTTCATCCGATAAATTAAAGATATCCTTAATGAATAGTGGCGCTACAGAGCAAATAGCCAATCAGATTCTAAGTGAAGTAAAAAAACAATTATCACATGACTATTCCACACATAAAATATTTCGATTAGCGTTCAGATTGTTGAAGAAATACTCAAGAGTAACCGCCTCAAAATATAAATTAAAAGAGGGAATTATGGAATTAGGCCCCGCCGGATTCGCTTTCGAAAAATTTGTTGCAGAATTGATGATTGCTCAAGGATACGAAGTAGCAGTTGGGCAATTTATTAAGGGTAGATGTGTAACACATGAAATAGATGTGATTGCAAAAAAAGAAGATACCACTATATATATAGAATGTAAGTACCATAATTTATTACATATAAAATGTGATGTAAAAATACCTCTATACATACGCTCACGCTACAATGACATTTTAGAGAAGCAAAATTTCGATAAGTTCGAAGGATGGGTAGTAACAAATACAAAATTCACAGACGATTCTTTTCAATATGGTACTTGTGCCGGCTTAACATTAATAAGTTGGGATGAACCAAAAGGGAATGGATTAAAAACAATTATTGATAATCAAAAATTATTCCCTATCACCTGTTTAACCCTTCTAACAAAAGAAGAAAAAGAACAATTATTAAGTAAGGGAATTGTACTAACAAAACACCTTATAAAAAGTAGACACGTGCTAGAATCCATCATTCGCTCTAATCCAAGAGTAGAAAATATTATGAACGAAGCGAGGGAACTTTGTTTATGATAGGATTGCTAGACCGCTGGATTATTGGACTTCTGGATTACTGGACTTCTGGATAATTGGATTACTGGACTTCTGGAATCGGGGTTCTGACCAATTAAACTTCTGCCACAATAGCCATCGAAATTTTAGACTTTACAACCAGAAACAAAGTTCAATAACGAAATAGCATAATAACCAAATAACTTAATTTCCCAAGAACGATTTTCAATTTTCCATTCTCCATTTCTAATTTTTCGAACTACAAAATGTTAAACAAAAAAAGTCGAAGCAATGCTCCGACTCTTTAAATAATATTGTTGTATGCCCCCCAATAATTCACATTGGCTAATTGGCACATTGAATAATTGATTACTGTCTTTTCACCCAAGCAAATTCATATTCCAACTCTGGAGTTTTCATACGATCTGCAATACGTGTTAAACGATCTGGAAGTGCCATTAAATAATCTCTTGCTTTTTCACCAGCTTCATTTAGTTCTGTAAGGCTTTCTATTTGCCATTCCTTTACTAGATGCTTTATAATATCGATATAATCCATAGAAGTATAAACTCCTAAACGTTGTGCCGCATTAGAAAAATGATCGAAAGTTGCTTCCATCGTTTTACCAGCTTCTTTTAAAAGGTGAGCAGGCATTACAATTTTTTTACGCATCATATCTTCAAATGCAAGCAATACTTCGCTAGCATCAACTTTAATAATTTGTTTGATAAAATCTTGGTAAGCATTTGCATGACGTGCTTCGTCAGATGCAATAACACCACACATTTTGGCTAATAAACTATCACCACTTTTTTTCGAGAGACTCGCTACTCGTCTGTGAGAGATGTTGGTTGCCATTTCTTGGAAAGAAGTATATACAAAGTTTCTATACGGATCACGATCTGTTCCGATATCGAATCCATCTGCAATTAAATATTGAGTTGAAATTTCTAACTGACGCATATCAACTCGGCCCGAAAGATAAAGGTATTTATTAAGCAAATCACCGTGGCGATTTTCTTCACCAGTCCAATGACGTAGCCATTTCATCCAACCACCTGTTTCCTCTTTAGAAACACCTTCAACTGTTGCCAACCAAGATTCATAAGTAGGCAATGCTTCTTCTGTAATGGTATCACCAATAAGTACAATCATAAGATCATATGGTAATTCACGAGCAGAAGCTTGTAATTCCTTTACTTGATCGTAAAATTCTGGACTAGCAGAATCAGGAAGGAAATCTGTAGGTTGCCAAATTTCTTCAACAGGTTTAAGATATGTAAACATATTATCCAGCATGAAGCCTTCAATATGCTTCATTACCTCTCTGCGTTTTTCTTCAAAATATTTCACATTCAAATATAGGTAATAGTATCGAGTATTGGGTATCGGGTATCGAGTTTTTTCGTAACTCATAGTTCGTATCTCGAACCTCGTAATTCGTAATTGGAAGTAACTTGTAGCTTGTAACTAGTACCTTGTACGATAACTCAATTAGCCAATGTGCCAATTGATTAATTTGTACAATTAGTCAATTTGTACAATTAACGATTAAGCAATTGGTCCCCGAATGTAGCGTAGCGGAATTGAGGGGTTGGACGGAAGACGGAAGACGTAATCAATGTGCCAATTAGCCAATGTGCCAGTTTGAACAATTAGTTAATTTGAACAATGGGTTAATTTGAACGATTTGAACAATTTGAACAATTGACGATTTCTCGTTGGACTATTTATACCTTGTCTTTGAACAATGGACGAAGAACAATGGACGTTGGACGGAATCAATGTGCCAATTAGCCAATGTGCCAGTTTGAACAATTAGTTAATTTGAACAATGGGTTAATTTGAACGATTTGAACAATTTGAACAATTGACGATTTCTCGTTGGACTATTTATACCTTGTCTTTGAACAATGGACGAAGGACAATGGACAATGGACGATGGACGGAATACGATGGACGGAATACGATGGACGGAATACGTTGGACGGAATACGTTGGACGTAAGACGGAATACGATGGACGGATTTGGACAAAAAAAAGCCCCGACATATTGCTACTCGGGGCTTGTAATAAAATTTGGCGATGACCTACTCTCCCACCTTTTACGGCAGTACCATCGGCGCTGAGGGGCTTAACTTCTCTGTTCGGAATGGGAAGAGGTGGACACCCTCGCAATAATC
>CALRIM020000052.1:0-18080 GCA_943360385.1 Rhizobium sp. Q54
AACATATCGGAAATTAATATTTGAGCAATTCCTTTGCGAATTTGCTTTTGAAGCTCCAAGGTGTTTCCATCAAAATAAATAAATAATTTATTTCCAACAATTTGAGTAAGACCTCCAGTATTTTGTTGTTGATCTGTAATTAAACCTAAATTGGTTTGCTTCAAATCTGTGAATTTATTATAGGATAGAATTTTAATTCTACCTTCTAATTTATAGTCAAGAATATCTTCTAGTTGTTTTAAATTTTGCTCTGCAATTTTACCCACCATTGCTCCCAACTCTTTTCCATCTTTATAATAATATGTATCAAAATGGGGGGAGCGATAATAAAACCATTGAAAATCTTTGTATTGAACTCTGTTCTTGCCGAAATCTGTTTGAGTTCCTTGAGCTTGACCCAATACAAACCGAGGTGCTATGCTAAATAGCATCACCAATATATATATATACCCTAGTTTGCGAATCGACATTAATTTCATCCAAAAATCAGAACATTAAAATTAACGAAATATTTCACAGGATAGCCTTAGATGTATAAATTTTTATCATTTTTGTTTATGTTGAAAATAAAAATATTCACGTTCAATCCTTTTCAAGAGAACACTTACTTGCTTATAAATGAGCAAAATGAAGGACTTTTAATAGATCCAGGCTGTTGTGAGCCATCAGAATATGCAGAACTTCAAGAATATTTATCTAATAATAACATAAAATTAACAATGTTACTTAATACTCATGCCCATGTAGACCATGTATTAGGTTATGAATTTGTTAGTAGAACGTACGGATTAACCACAAGGTTACATGAAGCTGAAATGCCTGTTTACCGAGCAGTTAAAACGTATGCCTCCAATTATGGCTTTGTTTACCAAGAAGGACCAGAACCAACTGAGCTTTTGGTAGATGGAGAGATTATAACATTTGGAGATAATTTATTAGAAGTGCTATTTTGTCCTGGCCATAGTCCTGGTAGTGTGGTTTTTTACTGTAAAGCACAAAATTTTACCATAGCGGGAGATGTATTGTTTTATAGAAGCATTGGAAGAACGGATTTGCCAGGTGGGGATCATGCAACATTGCTTCGTTCTATAAAAACCAAAATGTATACCTTACCAGAAGAAACGATTGTTTACCCCGGACATGGGCCGCAAACAACTATTGGTTCAGAAAAAATATATAACCCATTTGTGAATAGTTAACATGAAGCTATCCTACTTTTTTGCAAAGAGATATTTGTTTTCAAAAAAATCGACACAGGCTATAAATATTATTTCCATAATATCTGTAATTGGCGTTTGTGTGGGTGCTGCTGCATTGTTTATTATTCTATCCGTTTTCAATGGTTTCGAAGAGTTAAATTTAATTTATTATCAAAAATTAAGCCCAGATTTAAAGGTAATTCGTACTAATGAATCTCATTTTCATCCAAATGAAATTAAGTTTTTAACAACTAGTTTAGATTCAAATAAATTTATAGGTGTTAATGTTTTAGAAGACCAAGCACTTTTAAAATATGGATCAAGCCCATATTATACAATAGTTAAAGGAGTTTCTGCTTCTTTTCTGAGAATTAAAGAGTTAGATTCTGTATTAATTGCAGGTGATTTTTTTTTCAAGGACTCCCTTGCAGATTATGCTGTAATAGGAAATGGAATAACTAATTCCTTAGGTATAGATATAAAACAAACTATACAGCATATTGAAGTATATGCTCCCAAAGCAACTATTAATACAACCTCACTCGACCCTAGCTCTTCAATCCATCAAAAATATTTTTATCCATCTGGAATATTTAGTGTTCAACAAGATTTAGATGAACGGTATATCTTTTGTTCATTGCCTTTTGCGCAAGATTTATTTGAGAAATCTGACTCTATAAATGGGTATGAAATTTATGGCTGTTCTGAAAAAGAAATGTTAGCTATACAAGAAGATTGGGCGAAAAAATTACCACAAGGTTATACCATTAAAAATAGATTTGAGTTAAATGAAACGCTCTATAAGGTACTAAATACAGAACGTTGGGCGGTATATCTTATTCTTACCTTAATATTAGCAGTTGCAATTTGCAATATTATTGGCGCTGTAACCATGTTAATTATTGATAAGAAAAAAGATATTGCATTGCTTCGTGCAATGGGAATGGATGAATATAATATTCGAAAAATATATTTTATTCAAAGCTTATTAATATCAATAATTGGGTTAATTTTCGGTTTGTTAATTGGAACTATTTTTGTTTATTTACAAGATAAATACGGATTAATTTCCATTGGTGGATCGGAAGAATTTTTGATTCAGAAATACCCAGTAAAATTTATTTACACTGATTTAATATTAGTATTTATTACTGTAATGGTTCTAAGCGTAATTACAGGATGGCTTACTTCTGCACAAAGTAAAAATGCAAGCAAATCCATTAAAGATAGCATATCTTAAAATTGTATTTGGTACAATGTATTATGAAAAAGTATACCTCTTACCTTCCTGATTTATGAGAATAATTATTATACTACTATTTGTTTTCCAAACTAATTTTGGCTTAAGTCAGAATTTAACCAGTACTAAAAAAAATAATATTCTATCTGCTATAAGTTTCAAAAATCATAAACATCAAAATAATTTAAATAAATTTCAAGTTAATATAGGACTAAATTATAATCGATTTTTTGGATATAACATTAGAAACAATCCTCCAAATTTTTCTAAAGAAAACAAGAAATTTAAACCTGGAAAAAGTTTCAATTTAGGGGTTATTTATTGGCACAATAAAAGATTTGGATTAGGTTTAGTTTATGAATTTCAAAAGAAGGAAATTATGAGTTTTGATGGCCCTCAAAACAAATATTTTTATAGTGAAACTCTAAAATTAAATACCATTTCTCTAAACTTATTTCATAGATGGGTTTTAAAAAACCCAAAGAATATTTTACTTCTAAATATTGGAGGTATATATGCTAACTATTATACAAATGTTTATAATACAATAGATCAATATGTATATAGCAATATATTAGATGAAGATTACAGGAAAAATATTTTTGGAGCAGAATTAGGCTTTGCTTATGAAAGAAATGTTTTTAAACACATAAACATTGGCATAAAAAGCAACATCAGATACTTAGAAGCAAATGAAGTTCATATACAAAGTAATTTATACTCAGATCGAACCATACATTTATCTGGGTATGATATTTTAAATTTAAGTAGAGCAAACATTGGTTTGTACATTTCAATTAATTAGTAAAACAAAAATCGAAATAAATGAATTTTTGCTACTGCCATTTTTTTTTAATCTTATTGTTAAACCCTTATAAATAGTATTTCATTAAGTAATAAAGTAGTCTGTTTTGTTAAGTTCTCCAAGGCTTCTTTAATCTTCCATGCTTCTCTATTTCGTCTTTCCACATAATTAGAAACGCTTCTAATTTGAATGCAATTCACATTCATTTTCATACAAACAAAAAACACAGCTCCTCCTTCCATGCTTTCTATTTGCGGACTAAATTGCATGTTTGTTTTTAAAATACTTGCTTCATTTCCATGCACTTTGTTTACAGTGATGCTTCGTACTTGTTTGAGGTGTGCTAACGTGTTTAACTCTGATAAAGCTGGTACTTTTAATTCTCCCCATTCAAAAGGATAATCATCATGCGATTGTAATCCCAATTGTATTAAAGACAAAAATTCTTCGCCATCTTCTGCACCCATTTCCGAAAACAATTCTCTGCGCACCCAAACCACTTCACCCAATTCAATAGATCGATCGAAACTTCCTGCTATGCCTATATTGATAACAAATCGATAGGATGTGTTTAATAAGGCTTTCGTAAGCTCAAAAGTAGTATTAACCATACCAACACCAGTTATTAAAAAATCTATAGAAGCAAGGTCTTGGCTAGACAACGATTCTTTTATCCCTTTTAATTCTGGCTCTGTGGCTGCAACAACTAGTATTTTCATTATATATATAAAATACTAAGTTAAACACTAAAACAT
This sequence comes from Rhizobium sp. Q54, assembly GCA_943360385.1. Lineage (GTDB taxonomy): Bacteria > Bacteroidota > Bacteroidia > Sphingobacteriales > Sphingobacteriaceae > CAJBVG01. The sequence continues at coordinate 4,000 of CALRIM020000052.1, forward strand.
GATTACAAAAATAGTGTTGTTAAAATGATTGGTTAACAATCGTATATTTGTATTACAAAACATCAAAATGATATATATTACAAGGAAAGAGCATTTTAATGCTGCACATAAATTGTTTAAAGAAGATTGGACCACAGAAAAGAATTTAGCAGTTTTTGGTAAATGTTCTAATCCAAATTGGCATGGTCACAACTACGACTTGTTTGTAACCGTTAAAGGAGAGATAAATGCTGAAACTGGGTTTGTAATTGATTTAAAAATATTAAGAGATATTATTAACAGAGAAGTGATTGATAAATTAGACCATAAAAATATTAATCTCGATGTTGATTTTATGAAAGGCAAAATGGCCTCCACAGAAGTACTTGCTCTAGAAATTTGGAATCAATTAGTTGGACCAATAAATAAAGAGGGTGCAATTTTACACAGTGTAAAATTGTTTGAAACTGAAAATAACTTTGTAGAATATTTCGGATAAAAAGATGAAAAATCACAATAACATGACTGAAGAAAACGAGATGGACGGTTATCGTAAAATAGATACGTATAATTTGGAGAAAATAGAAAAAATGGCAAAGAGTTATTCTTCTATTTTAAGTGAAATTGAAGAAGATTCTACACGAGAAGGGATTTTAAAAACTCCAGAACGTGTTGCAAAAGCAATGTTGTTTTTAACACACGGATATGATGTAGATCCTGCTGAAATTCTTCGTTCTGCTATGTTCAAAGAAGACTACTCTCAAATGGTAATTGTTAAAGATATAGAGATCTACTCATTATGCGAACATCACCTATTGCCATTTTTTGGAAAGGCCCACATTGCTTATATTCCCAAAGGGCATATTGTTGGTCTAAGTAAAATTCCTAGAGTAGCAGATGCTTTTGCGCGTAGATTACAAGTACAAGAACGATTAACGAACGAAATTCGCGATTGTATTCAAGATACATTAAACCCTGCCGGTGTTGCAGTAGTAATAGAATGTAAACATTTATGCATGAGCATGCGTGGAATTCAGAAACAAAATTCTGTTACCACTACATCTGCTTTTACAGGTGCATTTGAAAACGAAAAAACTCGTGCTGAGTTTATGAGATTAATTACCGCCGATTTAGATTAAACGATATAATAGTAGGTATAGAAATAATGACATGCGGCGCCTCCAACAACAAAGAGGTGCCACAGTTCATGGAATCCTTTGTTAGGTTTTACTTTATCCATATGGTATATCCATGATCCAAAAGTGTAGAAAACTCCTCCTCCAAATAACAAAAACAACGCGTTAAAAGGTAACTCCACATAAAGTGTTTTTACTCCCAACACCACCATCCAGCTCATCGCTAAGTACAAATAAAGCGATTGTTTATGGTGCATCATTTTACCAGAGAGTTTGGTAGTTACTCCAAAAATTACAATTCCCCATTGCACAATTAATAAGGACCAAAACATCCATCCTGTATACAATGCAATTAGCGTTGGAGTATAGGTACCGGCAATCATTAAATAAATACTAGCATGATCTATCTTCCTCCAGAACTTAATGCCCGCTTCCGTTTTAGGAATTCCATGATACAATCCGCTAGCAGCAAATAATAAAATAAAACATACCGAATATAATACCGAAGAAAATTGGCCAAGAGGTGTACTTGCTTTTAGGTAAAGAAAATATCCTGCTGGAAATCCAAGTAGTGCGGGGATAATGTGCGTTAAAAAATTTGCTGGTTCTCGAACTAATGTTTTCATTCTCCCTCTTCTTTTTCCTTATTAATCTTATTGAATAACTGATCCATTCGCGAAACATATTCCATAGAATCGTCTAAAAAGAATTCTAAATGCGGTACAATGCGCGCTTGATTTCTAATACGTTCCCCAAGTTTGTAACGTATTTCTTTAGTTTGAGATTTTATTTCTGTAAGTAGTTGTTCTTTATTCTCCGAATTAAATAAACTCAAGTAAATACGAGCAACAGATAAATCTGGTGATATTCTCACCATAGTTATTGTTACTATTGTATTTCCGTGAAATGATAATCCTTCTCGTTGAAATATTTCGCTTAATTCCTTTTGAATAACTCGCGAAAATTTTTGTTGTCTTTTCGTTTCCATTGTCTTTTTCCTATCAAGTAGTTACATTGTCTTTCATATACAATGCAAGCTCTTCAGCTGTCCATTTTTCTTCTAATTTAATCATCCTCGAAGCATCTGCAAATACAGGTGGTTTCGACTTTAAAGTAACTCGTATATAATGATGATTATATACACCCAATGCAATGTGGCATGGCTTTATATCTCCATGTTCTAAAAATCTTTTTTTCGATCGAACATATAAATCGAAATCTGCAGCTTGTACTCGCTCATCGTATAAACCTAATAAATCCAATGCTCTGCGAGTAAATATTACACTATTACCAACAAACCCTTCTATACATTTGTTTCCAAATTTTTGATGTCTTGCTTCAGAAAATCGCTCCCAATTTCCGTACATCAACTTATGCATCAACCTAAAACTCCATTCAGATCGGTTGAAAAATGAAATAACATTCTTTATTCTCTTCCACCTTCTTCCGTATTCTTTTGTAACCTCTTTACTCTCCAATCGCTCAATTCCACATACCGTTGCCACATCCAAAGCATTTGCTTTCATCGCCTCCAAAATATGTTTATCCCAATTCGGAGAAACGGTAATATCGTTGTTTAAAAAAGCGAATACATTATACTTCGCTATTTTAATTCCTTGGTTTTGAGTGTACGGATATGAATAATTGGCATCGTTTTCTATAACAATAGCTCCATTCTCTTTAAAAAACTCCCTCGTTCCGTCGGTAGAATTATTATCAATAATGATTAATTCATATGGGTGATGAGTGTACTTTTTAAGGTATTCTAAAAATATCTTGTTAATGGCCAATTGGTTATGTACGGCCGTTATTATACTTATCATATACAAAAACAAAGATACTATTCTAATTATCTTCTAGGTATTGAAATAATTGTATTATTTTGCATTTAATACATGAAAATCTATTTTAAAATACTTGCTTTTGCCCGCCCATTAAACCGATTTGTGCCCAAATACGCTGTTTTGGCAATATTGGCTGTTATTTTCGGATTGGCTAACTTTTCCTTATTAATTCCATTACTTAATGTAATTTTTGAAAAAGTTGAAACAACCAAGGTGGTTGCCGAACCAACTTTTAGCATGAGTTTAGATTATGCAAAAAATATATTTGATTATTATTTCTACAAAATATTTGCGCAATACGGGCAAAGTGGTGCCTTACAATTTGTGTGCGGCATTATCATCATCTCTGTTTTCTTTGCAAATTTATTTAAGTACTGGTCGCAACGGGTAATGACCAATATGAGAACTTATGTTGTAAAAAACATTCGCGAAAGTTTATACCTAAAAATAACGAACCTACATGTTGGCTATTTTCACGATCAACGTAAAGGCGATATTATGTCGAGCTTATCTAATGATGTAAATGAAATAGAAAGTTCTGTTGTAAGTTCTGTACAAGTAATTTTCAGAGAACCTTTAATGATTGTAGGATACATTGTTTTATTGTTCACCATGTCGGTGCAATTAACCTTGTTTACTTTAATCGTTTTACCTGTTTCCGGACTAGTAATTACAAGCATCTCCAGAAGGTTACGTAAAGACGCTAAGCAAGGCCAATTATTATTAGGTAACATATTAAGCATTATCGAAGAAACTATTTCGGGCATCAGAATTATTAAAGCTTTTAATGCACAGAAATATGTAAACAAAAAATTCGACGAGCAAAATTCTCAGTATCGTTCTATTTTAAAATCGATGTGGAACAAAAGAGAATTGGCTTCGCCTATCTCAGAATTTTTAGGAGTAAGTGTGGTAGTATTAGTAATCCTTTACGGCGGACAATTAGTGTTGCAAAACAAATCAGATTTAAATGCCTCAGAATTTATCACCTACATTATTTTATACTCGCAAATTCTAGTTCCTGCAAAAAACATTTCATCGGCATTAACCAATATTCAAAGAGGAATTGCATCAGGAGAACGTATTTTTGCAATACTCGATACCCCTGTTAAAATTGAGGAAGACCCTAATGCCATTAGCATTACAGAGTTCAAAGGAAAAATATCTTATGAGAATGTTTCTTTCCAATATGCAGAGAAAAAAGTATTAGACAACATTAATTTAGATGTTGAAAAAGGAAAGATGATTGCTCTGGTAGGAGCATCTGGTGCTGGTAAATCTACCATGGCCGATTTACTTCCACGCTTTTATGATGTAACCGAAGGAGCCATTACCATTGATGGAGTTGATATTCGTAAAATAAAATTATCAGACTTAAATCACTTAATGGGAATTGTTACGCAAGAATCTATTTTGTTTAACGATACGGTATTTAAAAATATTTCTTTCGGAAACGAAGAGGCAACAGAAGAACAAGTTATTGAGGCAGCAAAAATTGCCAACGCTCACGAGTTCATTGCGAAACTAGAAGAAGGATACCATACCAATATTGGCGATAGGGGCGCAAAACTTTCTGGCGGGCAACGTCAACGTTTATCTATTGCACGTGCAGTGCTTAAAAACCCACCAATTCTAATCCTCGACGAAGCGACATCAGCATTAGATACAGAATCAGAACGCTTGGTACAAGAAGCTATTCAAAACTTAATGAAGAATAGAACTTCTGTTGTTATTGCACATAGACTTTCTACCATTCAATATGCCGATCAGATTATCGTAATGGAAGGTGGTAAAATTATCGAACGCGGAACACATACGGAATTACTTGCACTTAATGGAATGTACAGGAAATTGAGTGAGATGCAGAGTTTTTAGTACAAAAAACTATTGTTCGGATACTTCTCCTGATGCAACTCTTTTACCTTATCGTAAATAAGCGCTCTAAACTCTTGAATGTTTTCATTCTTTAATGCGGAAATAAAAATCGCTGGAGTATTTACTTTGTTCATCCAACTTCTTTTATAATCGTCGAAGCTCATCGGTTGATCTTCGTTAGTGTAAGCATCAATTTTATTGAACACCATTATAGTTGGTTTGTCCAATGCCTCCAAGTCTTTCAGCGTTTCGTTAACCGTATTAATTTGATCTTCGAAATTAGGGTGCGACATATCCACAACATGTAATAACATGTCTGCTTCTTTTACTTCGGCAAGTGTAGATTTAAAACACTCTATTAAATGATGAGGTAGTTTACGAATAAACCCTACTGTATCTGAAAGTAAAAAGGGAACATTTTCTATCACTACTTTTCGAACGGTAGTATCGAGTGTTGCAAACAATTTATTTTCTGCAAACACTTCAGATTTGCTCAACATATTCATGATAGTAGATTTACCAACATTGGTATACCCTACTAAAGCAACACGAATTAAATCGCCTCGGTTGCGACGTTGTGTTTCACTTTGCTTATCAATTAATTCTAATCGATCTTCTAAAATGGAAATCTTGTTTAAGATAATACGTCTATCTGTTTCAATCTGGCTTTCCCCAGGACCACGCATACCAATACCACCTTTTTGTCGCTCTAAGTGAGTCCACAATCTGGTTAGTCTTGGCAATAAATATCTGCTTTGTGCAAGTTCTACTTGCGTTTTCGCTTGAGCGGTTTGTGCTCTGCCTGCAAAAATATCGAGAATTAAATTGCTTCTATCGAGCACTAAACATTGAAGTTCTCGCTCTATGTTTCGTAATTGTGAAGGAGTAAGCTCGTCATCAAAAACAACAAGATCTATCTCCTCCACTTTTACAAATGCTAAAATATCTTCAAGTTTACCCTTTCCCACATAGGTGCGTACATCGGGGCGTTGAAGCTTTTGAGTAAACTGTTTTATAGTGATACCGCCTGCCGTCTCCACCAGAAAAGCTAACTCTTCTAAATATTCTTTTTCCTGCTCTTCTGTTTCATCGGGAGTAATTACACCCACCAACACCACACGCTCTTTTTTCTTAGCAGTATCGTATAATTTTTTTGCCATTAATTATTTTGTTGAATCTACCGCTGTAGAATCTATTGCTACTTCTTCGGTATGTACCCTAAGCGATTTCACGTATTCTGCAACAGCAATTACTTCTTGTTCGTTTAATAAATCTTTATATGCAGGCATTAGTTTTCTGCCGTTTCTAATTATTCCAATTAATCCTCTATGCTCACACATAGAAGCCGTTAAATTTGATGCTCCATTAACTCCTGCTTTTCCGTCTTCTCCGTGGCATTTCATACAATTTGTTAAAAACACAGCTTTACCATGTGCCAACACATCATAATTTACATTTGCTGTATCGGTAATTACATCACCCATACTTGGTTTGCCTATCCCTAATTTAATATCTTTCGTTTCAGAAATTCCGTAGATATAAATAAAAATTAAGGTTGATATAATTGCTAATGCCTTGTTGTTTTTCTTAAATCCAATAATCCCCAATACCACACCAATTACTACCAACGTAACTTTTAAATGAAACCAACCTCCCACATTTCCCATTCCAATTTTTGCAATCATGTATATACCAGTAGCTAAAAATATAGTACTAATAATCATACTTGGTACTTTAGTCACTTTCTTATATCCTTCTAAAGCACTGCTCCCTATTAAAAGTAATATAGTTTTAATGAGGTAGTCTAGCAAAAATAAGCCAGCACTAGCAATGTGTATCGTTTTTATGGTTTCCATTTTGTTGGTGTTTTTTTTCAAAGATAGAACGAATCTGCAATACACCAATAAAATCCACAAAAAAAGCCTGCCCCCTTTCGGAAACAGGCCCCCTATAAACGTCAAATTATGATGAGTTTCTTATAATAAGCGGAAATTAAACTTCAATACATACACTTCTCCTTCTTCATAATCAGCATCTTGTATCTGAATGTTTTCCAATTGATCCATTACGTAATCCTTTACGCGTTGGTCTGTTTGATTCGTATTTACTACGTTCAACGTACCATCTTCATTTACTGTAAACTCCACTAAAACTTGTGCGTTTTTTACTCCATCTGCTTTTAAGAAAGATGGGAACTGAATTTTCGCTTTTACGACTTTAGCTACTTCTTCATTTGCTTTTGAGCTTGCAACTTTTTCTGCTGCAAATCCTTGACTTACTATTCCTAAAACTATTAGGCTTAGTAATGTTAATAATTTGGTTTTCATTTTATTGAATTTTTTAAGGTGAACAATCTTGTTTTATTCTTTCGACACCCAAAAGTACTACGCCCCTATTAACTCATCATCAATTTTATGTAACGTGTGTAATACACCAATGTAAAAAACATAATACTTGTAACAAGCTTGATATACAAAGCATTATAGCGCATTTAAACCCTGTTTTTTATCACACCTTTTCTAGTAGATATAGAATAAGTTTGAATATAATTTTATATTAGAAATTCCTAAACAATTAAATATGAAAAAACTTTTCACCCTGTTTCTCTTTTCGATGTTCCTCATTCGAGCATCAAACGCCCAAGAAACATTTCCTCTAAATGGAGTAAAAGATACTCGCCCAACTACCTATGCATTTATTAATGCTACTGTTGTTGTTAACTCTTCCACAAAATTAGAGAGTGCTACAATAATGGTTAAAAATGGGGTGATAGAAAATGTCGGGCCGGGTTTACCCATCCCTAAAGGTGCCATGATTATTGATTGTAAAGGGAAGACTATTTATCCTTCTTTTATAGATATCAATACTAATTACGGTATGCCTGAAGCAAAACGTGGTGGTGGACGAGATAATCGTGGTCCTCAATTTTTATCCAATAAAAAAGGTGCTTATAGCTGGAATGAAGCTATTCGTCCTGAATTTGACGCTAAAACAGCTTTCAATACAAATGAAGAAAAAGCAAGTGGCTTACGTGAACAAGGGTTCGGTGCAGTACTTTCCTACCAAAAAGATGGTATTGCTCGTGGCACTTCGGTTCTTGTAAATTTAAATACTGATAAAGAATACAAGGCTATATTAAAGTCTGATGTAAGTGCTCATTTCTCTTTTAGTAAAGGTACTTCTACACAAGATTACCCTTCTTCATTAATGGGAAGTATCGCCTTGCTTCGCCAATCGTTATACGATGCAAATTGGTATGCAAAAAACAATTCGGAGGTTAATTACTCTTACGAAGCGTTAAACAAACAAACTGCAATGCCTAAGTTTTTCGAGTGTAGCGAACTCTATGATGTATTTCGTGCGAATAAAATCGCAAAAGAATTTGGGTATACGTTTATCTACAAAACGAATGGAAACGATTATCAACGTTTGGCAGAACTAAAAGCAATGAATGCATCTCTTATCATTAGTCTTCAATATCCAAAGGCATATGATGTAGAAGATTATTACGATGCACAATCAGTTGGTTTAGCAGAACTTAAACATTGGGAATTAGCTCCATACAATGCGGCTTATTTAGAGAAAGAAAAAATAAACTTTGCAATTACAACGAGCGACTTAAAAAACACGGGCGATTTTTGGCCTAACCTACGTAAAGCAATAGATAATGGACTTTCGGAAGCAAAAGCCCTTGATGCACTAACCAAAGTTCCAGCACAAATGATAAATGCTTCAAACTTGTTGGGTGAAATTAAAACTGGAATGAAAGCGAACTTCCTTATTACTTCAGGGAATATTTTTAAAGATGAAGAAGCAATAATTTTATCGAATTGGATAAATGGAGAAGAACATAAAATTGATGAAGAAAAAAGTGTAGACATCCGCGGTTCATATACCTTAACTTCTAACGGAAAATCTTTTTCTGTTGAAATTGCAGGTTCAAAAAACAAACCCGAATGGACTATTATGAATACCGATAGTAGTAAAACAAAAATCAGTACCACTTGGAATAACAATATAGTATCGTTAGTATTTCAACCAGACGATTCTACAATAAAACAAAAGGTTCGCTTAAGCGGTACCATTATTGATGGAGCAACACTTAAAATTGTTGGACAAGGTAGTGTAAACAGTACTGACGTAGTATGGCAAGCAACAAGAAAAAAATTATTTACAGAGAAAAACGATGACAAAAAAGACGACAAAAAAGAAAAAACAGAAGTTGGACCAATTATATTCCCATTTGCAGCTTATGGTGCTACAGAATTACCTAAAGCAGAAAAATGGTTAATTAAAAACGCAACCGTTTGGACCAACGAAAAAGATGGCATACAAGAAAATACAGACGTATTAATTAGTGCTGGGAAAATAATTTCGGTTGGGAAAAACTTAAACGACCCAACTGCAAAAGTTATTGATGGAAAAGGGAAACATTTAACTCCTGGTATTATCGATGAGCACTCACACATTGCAATTTCTCGAGGTGTAAACGAAGGCACACAAGCAGTAACCTCTGAAGTTCGTATTGGAGATGTATTAGATCCAGATGATGTAAACATTTATCGCCAATTATCTGGTGGAGTAACCACTTCTCATTTATTACATGGCTCTGCAAATCCTGTAGGAGGGCAAACAGCCTTGATAAAATTACGCTATGGAAAAAATGCAGAAGATTTAAAATTCGAAGGTGCAGATGGATTTATAAAATTTGCCTTAGGTGAAAATGTAAAGCAAAGTAATTGGGGAGATGATCAAACCGAGCGATTCCCACAAACTCGTATGGGAGTTGAACAAGTTTACATCGATGCTTTTAATCGTGCTAGAGAATACGAAAAAAACAAAATGGCTCGTAAAGATTTAGAGCTAGATGCATTGGTAGAAATTTTAAACAAAAAACGTTTCATTACTTGTCACTCTTATGTACAATCGGAAATTAACATGTTAATGAAAGTTGCGGATCAGTTTAATTTTTCTGTAAATACATTCACGCATATTTTAGAAGGATATAAAGTTGCTGATAAAATGAAAGCTCATGGTTCAAACGCATCTACTTTTTCAGATTGGTGGGCGTATAAATACGAAGTAATTGATGCTATTCCTTATAATGCAGCCATCATGACTAAAGAGGGATTAAATGTTTCTATTAATTCTGATGATGCTGAAATGGCTCGTCGCTTAAATCAAGAAGCTGCTAAAACTGTTAAATACGGGGGACTTACAGAAGAACAAGCATTGAAATTGGTAACACTCAACCCAGCGAAAATGCTTCACATAGATAATCGTGTAGGTAGTATTAAAGCTGGTAAAGATGCGGATATCGTTTTATGGAATGATAATCCACTTTCTATTTATGCAAAACCTTTAAAAACTTTTGTTGATGGTATAGATTATTACGATGTAGAAAAGGATGCAAAACTGCGTGAAGATATGCGTAAAGAAAAAGAGCGAATCATTCAAAAATTATTAGCAGAGAAAAAATTAGGGATGCCAACTCAAAAGCCAAGCAAACCCGAAAAGAAATTATATCACTGCGATGATGTAGAAGTTGAATCAATTTATTAATTAGAAATCATCATGAAAAAAATATATATCATCCTCGCTTTAGTATTATATGTTGCGCAAACATTTGCTCAAGCACCATCTAAAAAACAAGATGTTAAGGTTATTATTAAAAATGCAACAGTACATATTGGAAATGGTAATGTGTTACAAAACGCTACTGTTGTTTTCGATAAAGGAATCATCACAGAAGTAAGTACTTCTGCCGTAAATGAAAGCGGTGCTAAGGTTATAGATGCTAAAGGAAAGCATGTGTACCCAGGATTAATTGTTGCAGATAGCCGTTTAGGATTAGAAGAAATTGAGGCTGTAAGATCGACCTTAGATTATGCAGAGGTTGGAGAAATTAATCCGAATATTCGCTCAATAATTTCATATAATACCGATTCTAAAATTATACCAACAGTTAGATCAAATGGTGTTCTGTTGGCATTATCTGTTCCAGAAGGTGGTATTATGCCTGGCACATCATCTGTAATGAAATTAGATGGTTGGAACTGGGAAGATGCTGCTTATAAAATTGACGCGGTTACACAACTGAACTGGCCAAGCATGAGTATTCGTAAAGCTTGGTGGGCACCGCCTGCAGAAGAACAACGTAAACAATCATCGGAAAACATGGCGATGATTAAAAAATTCTTCGATGAGGCCAAAGCCTATAACGATCAACCAACTACTTCTATAAATTTAAAACTAGAAGCAATGAAGCCCGTTTTTAATGGAACAAAAAAATTATTCATCAGTGCTCAGTCAGCAAAAGAAATAACAAGTTCTGTTTTATTCGCAAAATCATATAATATTAAACCCGTTATTTTAGGGGGTACAGAGGCCTATTTGGTTGCTGATTTCTTAAAAGAAAACGACATTCCTGTTGTTACAGGTAACCCTCATTCTTTACCCAATAACGAAGACGATGATGTTGATATGCCTTATAAAAATGCTAAATTATTGCATGATAAAGGTGTGATGTACTGCCTTTCTATTGGAGGAAGTTGGCAACAACGCAACTTAGCATTCGTTGCTGGAACTACAGCTGCATATGGACTTACCAAAGAAGAAGCTCTTCAAAGCATCACGTTAAACACTGCAAAAATATTGGGAATTGATAAAACAACTGGCAGTATTGAAGTAGGGAAAGATGCCAATATTTTAATTTCCGAAGGAGATTTGTTAGACATGAGAACATCTAATGTTACTTCAGCCTTTATTCAAGGAGCTAGTATTGATTTAAATAATAAACAAAAGGAGTTGTATAAGTTGTATATGGAGAAATACCAATTGAAATAATGTGCTCGTGTGCTCGTGTGCTCATAAAAATATACGAGCACACTAACTATATCATCTTCTGGTAGTTCCTCCACCACCGCTCTGGCATTTCGCCTGTGGTAGCAATTCGATAATCTTCGTACGAACAAGGGATTAATTCGTATCGTTCGTTTTTTGAAGTATTACTTTGATAGGGAATTTGCATCCACCATCGATCTGTTTTCTTACTTTTCAAGAATACCACTTCCGAAGTTACATCTTCGAAAGTTGCTCTGTATTTTATAAAATCTTTTTTAGATGTGCTTGGCAAATCATTTTTACGTTGGTAGTAACCTTCTATAAAGCACCACAACATTTGTGCTACTAATTCGGCAGTTTGTTCTCGATGATCGAACTTGGGATTATACTCATAAACCCCAACAGAACTAAGCTTATCAGAGATACCCGCATACCGCATCATCTGGCAAACTTCTTCTGCATAAAACCCATTTGGGTGAGCATTAGCATTACCTGGTGCATCCGACATTTTTATGCATGATAGGTCTACACTCAACATATCTGCAGCACGTATAATTGGTTCTGTTTCTCCTGTATTGTTTCTAAATGCACCCAATCTATGTATATCAAAAAACATTTGATGCATTAGTTCCACACTATCCTGATTCACGTAATAGGTTTGATATCCAATATTACTATAGTTGAATAAAAAATGTGGCTCGTGTAAAATAATACTGTTTAAATAAGAAATAGAATCTGGGGTTTGTTGCTCATCTACACGTGCGTCCAAATCGAAATGCGAATCAAGCACCACCATGTCTACCTTCTTATCTAAATTCTCGTACGCCCAATACTGAGCATACGTTAAATCTTGTCCACCCCCAACAATAATTGGAACAATGTTTAGTTTGATCAATTCATGACAAACATTTTTCAGGGCAACATGTGTATCGCGAACAGTGTTTCCGGGCAAAATATTTCCAAGATCTACCATTTTCAATTTAAAATCGCCCACATTTAATTGGTATAACTGCTTGCGAACTTTATCTGGACCTTGTGCACAGCCCTCATTTTGAATCGCTTTACGATCTTCTAATACACCTACTAAGGCTAAATTAATTTCTGATAAATCGGGAAAACGATCGGTATATTTTTCAATCTGAAAACCTATTTGGCTCTCAAAATACGATTCAGAGAGAACTCCTTCTTCTGGAGTGAGGGCTTTTAAAAAGTCTTCTAACATATATTTTAGTGTACACAAACTTATATATTTTCCACATATTTGCAACATGGTTTTTGTAACAGGTGCCACTGGCTTTTTGGGCTCGTATTTATGTTTATATCTATCTCAAAAAGGATATAAAATAAAGGCATCTAAGCGTACCAACTCTAAAATTCCAACTATTCTTAAAAATCTAAATGATAAAATAGAATGGGTTGATGTTGATTTACTCGACTTTTTCGATTTAAAAGATGCACTAGTAGGATGTGATGCTATTTTCCATTGTGCTGCTGTTGTTAGTTTTAGGGATACTGATAAAAAAACAATGTGGAAAAACAATGTGGAGCTAACTAGTAATATTGTAAACGTTGCTCTTGAACTTGAAAATATCCACCTTATACATGTCAGTTCTATTGCAGCAGTTGGAGAAGCGAAGCCTAATAAGCAAATTGATGAAAGCTGCAGATGGGTATATAAAAAGAGTGATTCCGATTATTCAGTTACCAAATTCGAAGCTGAGCGTGAAGTTTGGCGTGGAATACATGAGGGACTTAAAGCGGTAATTGTAAATCCATCCGTAATATTAGGTTATGATGAGAGAGAACAAGGAACAATGGGCTTTATACATCAAATTAAAAACGGATTGAAATTTTATACCACTGGAAAAACTGGATTTGTAGATGTTAACGATGTTGCCAAATGCATGATTGCACTATATGAAAAAAATATACATGCCGAGAGATACATAATTTCTGCTGGTAATTATTCATTCAACTATTTATTAAATACTATTGCAAATACTTTACAAGTTAACCCTCCTAGCATATTAGTAAAAAAATGGGCAATGAAGTTTGTAGTAGCAGCTATTCAACTCTTCAATAAAAACAACCCACTCAATAAACATACCGTACGCTCTGCCTATTCAGTTTCTGAATATAATAATGCTAAAATACTGGGTGTCGTACCAATTAATTTTATTCCCATAGAAACAAGTATTCTTAATATGGTGAATAAAAAAATATTATAAATTTGTATCAAATACTATTAAAATGGAACTAAGTAAGGATATATTAGATAGAATTGAGAAGCTAAAAGAAAAATACGATAACATGGGTCAAGACCTTGTTTCGTACCTCGATGGTTTGCTCTATTCGGAATACCTAACCTATTGGGATTACATACATCTTGATACATTACTTAGTT
>CALRIM020000053.1:0-17197 GCA_943360385.1 Rhizobium sp. Q54
CTCATATTAGCAGATGCAAGCGAAGAACCAGTAGGGAAATACCTTTCAGGCAATTTTTATCAAATCCCTAAAGCCGACGACGATGATTTTATTCCAGCTATTCGTTCAATTTGTTTAAAAGAAAATATAAAAATATTGATGCCGTTGGTAACTCGAGAATTGTTTTCGCTTTCCGAAAATAAAGATGAGTTTCGTACCATTGGTGTCCATGTTTTAGTATCAGATGAGTCTGCTTTATCCATTGCGAATGATAAGGGAAGATTGTATCAGCATTTGGAGCAATACGGAGTTTCTGTACCGAAATATAAGATTGTAAATACCTGGGAAGAGTTTTTAGAAGGTCTTATTGTATTGGATTATCCAAATCAAAAAGTATGCTTCAAACCCTGTATTTCTAATGGTTCTAGAGGATTCAGAATAATTGATCCAGCCATAGATGAATTTCATTTGCTGTTTAAAGAAAAACCTAATCATACGTTCATTCCGCTCGAAAAATTGAGAGCAATTTTAGAAGGGAATAAATTCCCGACACTTTTATTGAGTGAGTATTTACCGGGGCCGGAGTTTTCCATAGATTGTTTAGCGAAAAATGGTGAACCCATTGTTATTGTTCCTAGAATTCGAACACGAATGAAAGAAGGAATAAGTGTAGCAGGTGAATTTGTTTATCATAAGGAAATAATAAAATATTGCGAAGAAATTATTAAATCACTGCATGTGCACGGAAATATTGGCATTCAGGTAAAACAAGCCGAGGATGGTACCTATAAAATTCTAGAAATAAATCCTCGTGTTCAAGGAACTATATCAGCGGGATTAGGTGCAGGAATAAATTTACCATTATTAGCAGTACACCAAGAGCTCAATATCCCAATAGAAGAACACGATACTCAAGTAATTTGGGGTACAAAATTCATACGTTTTTGGGAAGAAGTATTTTACAATTAATATGATTATTGATAGACTTTTAGATACAAAATTAGCTTTCGTATTCGATTTCGATAATACACTTTATCCAGAGAAAGATTATTTATACCAAGTGTATTATATGATCGGACAATTCGTAGAATACCAAGAAACATTCGATCATGAGAAGGTTACTAAGTTTTTAATAGACGAGTTTGAAGCAAACGGACGTAAGAATTTATTCAACAAACTCATCGAAAAATTTGGATTGAAAGAAGAGTATATGGAGAACATGCTACGATTAATGCGTACTGGCAGATTACCCCTGAGACTTTTGTTATACAAGGAAATGGAGTGGGTGATGAATGAGGTGGTGAAAAATAATCGCTTGTTGTTTTTATTAACCAACGGAAATGTAGAGCAACAACGCAATAAAATTGTACAGGTAGAGTGGAACGGATTGCAACAAAACTTACGTTGTTATTTTGCAAACGAAACCAAACCCAAACCAGCACCCGATGCCCTATTATTACTTATGTCGGAGCACGCACTTACCCCCGAACAAGTAGTATTTATTGGCGATTCGGAGGATGATGAGCAATGTGCGAATGCTGCGGGGGTGGAGTTTGTGAACGTTAATTTATTGGTAACTGGTAACTTGTAACTTGTAGCTTGTAACTTGTAGCTTGTACATAATACCTTGTACTAATATCACCCTTAGCGAACTTTGCGTAACCTTTGCGTTCTTTGCGAGACATTATAATCGTACTTCGTAGTTGGTAGCTCGTAGTTCGATATATTACTTAATACATTGTACTTAATACATAAATATTTAATCTTTATTCCAAAATGAAAATTGCAAAAAACATCCTCCTCGGATTCGTAGGCCTCCTAGTCCTATTATTCGTTATTTCTATTTTTCTACCATCAAAATTTAAAGTAGAAAGATCTTTAACCATTAATAAACCAGCGGACTCACTTTTTAATAAAGTAAACATTCTGAAAAATTGGGAGCAGTGGGATCCATGGCAAAAGAAAGACCCTACAATGGTAAGTACTTATTTAGGTCCAGAAGGTGGAATAGGAGCTACTCATAACTGGACAGGCAAGGATGGAAGCGGAACTCTAACCATTCTTCAAAGTATATCTCCTGATATCGTTATTTATCAACTTCAATTCGAAGGCTTCGACCCTATGCAAAGCAGAATTGAATTCGATTCCTTAACAGATTCCACCACCAAAGTAACATGGATTACCGAGGGAGACATGGGAAATAATCCCATTAAAAAATATTTCGGAGTGATGATGGATAAAATGATGGGACCGGATTATGAAGCTGGCTTGGCTAATTTGAACAATTAATTAATTTGGACAATTTGGACAATTTGAACAATTAGCCAATGTGCCAATCCCGATAAATCGGTACAGGTTATGCCAATATGTAGATTATTAATTTGCGGACTTTGCGGAATCTTAGCGAGCTTTGCGAGAAATAAGTTTAATATTAAAATATAAGAATGGTGTGAAATTTATAATTTTTGAATTAATTCTGATTTTTTTATTGTCGCTTCTTTTATATTTAATTAGTGATTTGATGGATATTTTCCCTTGGGGAAATTCTACAAGAGATGGTTTATTTCTATTGATTATCCCGTATTTCTATTTACCACTGTTTGGATTGTTGTCTATTATATATTTTGTTAAAGTTAAGTATAATCTAAATTTATTATTTGGAAACTTAAACGTTCATATCTTTATATATTTCTTAATATGTTGTTTAATTCCAAATTTGTTTGATAATGAAATAACATTAATCATTATTTTTTTATTACTTGTATTGTTGGATTTAGGCAAGGCTTATTTATTATTAAAAAGAATATTTTGGAAAATTTGAACTTAGCTGTTTTTACAACTACTTATGTAATAAAGAAAAATTCACCAATTCTTTATGTATTTCATTTTGAGGATGGTTCTTGGCAATTTACCAGTGCGGAAAATGATATTAGTAATAAGGTATTAATGCTTGTTAGTCTTGGGGAAATTTTGGATAAAGATAAATCCATCTCAGACGTACTTGAAATTCCTATTGGCTATGAAGCAACAAGGGAAAATAAAAATAGTCCTTGGATAATATTGAAGTCAACAGAAATTTAACATTTTTATGGGATAATATGTTAATTGGAATTTATATTTTCTTAGCAGTTTTTATTGCATGGGTTTGGGTAGATTATTATCGCCTTATTGATATTTTCGAAAAAGAGAAATTCTTTTACTTCGTTTTAACCTTTATTCTAGGAGGAGCTTCTGTTTTTATAGTTTTCCAATTTAGTAATGTATTAGATAGTATTGGGTTCGAAATAAATGGTGCATTTTTTAATGATCTATTATATTCAATCTTCGGAATTGGTTTAGTGGAAGAAATCGCTAAACTAATCCCCTTTGTAATTATATATTATAGTTTTAGGAAGCAATTAAATGAACCCATCGATTATTTAGCAATAATTTCAATTTCTGCATTAGGTTTTTCGGCAGTAGAAAATGCGCTCTATTTTAATAAGTATGGTCCAGAAATTATTAACGGTAGAGCAATACTTTCTACCGTTACCCATATGTTTGATACTTCACTAATTGCTTATGGAATCATCAGAAATCAATTTTATCATAAAGAGAAAAATATATTACGAGTTTTATTATATGTTTTATTAGCAGCTATTTCTCACGGATTTTATGATTTTTGGTTAATTTATGAAGAAGTGGCAGCTTGGGGAGGGATAGTTACAGTAGTTTATTTCCTAGTTACTATTTCCATTTTTGCGAGTATACTAAATAACGCATTGAATAATTCTTCCTTTTTTACGCACAAAAAGGTAATTAATTCAGATAAAGTAGCCAAAAGATTGATTCTTTATTATAGCCTAATTTTTTTGTTCCAATTTGGATTAATTGCATACCTATATACTGCAGAAAAAGCTGCCTATAATTTCAGAAGTAACTTAAATCTTCAAGGATTTATTATTGTAATTACCTGTTTAAGGTTAAGTAGATTCAAATTAATTCAGAATAGATGGAACCCCATTCGGCTCGAACTTCCATTTCAAATCGTTCCAGTAAATAATTTTAGACCAAACTCGCAAAGAGTAAGCATAAAGGTAAAAGGCGATTCCTACAATGAATCCATTATGAATATTTACTTGGAAGAAAACTCAATGCTAATACCAATAAGTAATAGAAGTAGTTACCTTGTAACTGGAAAACTGATTAATGTGGAACGTAGAATCTACTTGAAAAATGATGAGACATTTTATTTAATCAATTTACTTGATCAAAATTCAAATAAAACAAATCAGATTTTAATGCTGAAAGCTAAAAATTATGATATGGTATTTATAGAAAAAAAATATCCAATTGTGGCAATATTAGAAATCCCAGAAAATCTGAATTACGACGATCCTAATACAAGTATTGATGATTTTAATTTTATGGAATGGGCTTATCTGAAACCAATCAAGGAAAACTAATTTACATTCGATTATATGGTTTAAGTAATACATAAACCACATAAATCGTTAAATAAAGAAAAAAATGTATTACTTCACTTTGAGTAATTGTAGATAAGTAAATAAGCAAAGTAATACTTACAATTAATATTAAAACATTTAATATTTTTATTCTCATTAGCTAATTAACCAAATAATTTCATTCAAGAAATAAATTCAAATTCCTTCATATTGGCACATTGGCTAATTGGCACATTGTCCAAATTATTTAATTGTCCAAATTGATCAAATTAGCTAATTTGCACATAGATTAACATATTATCCCATTAACATATTAACACATTATTTGGCAACCGCTCCACCCTCATAAAGCTGCTTCAAGTACTTTCTCGATGGTGATGGAATCAATGGACCTAAACCAAGTTTATCCCATTTAGCATCAATCTCGTCGATTACTTCTTGTGTGTTGGCAAGGATATTTGGCCAATCGCGGTTGAAGCCATCGAATGCTAAAGTTTTGCGTGTTCCATCAAAACCTACGTGCGATATTTCATCGTCGGAATTGGCGTTTACAGTGTGAGCATCGCGTTTAGGATCTACATTGTTAGAGAATCTCCAAACAGCATCGGCGAGGTCGCTGATGTCGATGGTGTGTTCTAAGTAGATTATGATTTTTACTTGTTTGAAATCTTCGAGTTCGAAAAGTTGTTTGTTAATTTCGGCAATATGCCCTTTTCTGTTTTTTTCAATTGAAACTATAACTAAAGAAATTCCCATGTTAAGAAGTACATCGTTGATGTCTTTTATTTCCGAGAATTTTGAGTAAATATTTTCTTTGTTGATGTTTGATTTACCAACGGGAGCAATGCTTTCGGAGCGTCGTTCTTCTGGTAATTTTTTAGTAGCATCAATCCCCATTTTTCCACCGAATGCCATTTTCGAACACGAATGGTCGAGTACATCCATAGGGCCATTGGTATAAATTATATCGTTTTGTGGATCTACATTTTCAGAAATATATTTCGCAACGGCAAGGTTATCGTGAATGTTTACATCACCATCAACCACCACCATCATTTTAGTAAACATCATTTGTCCGGCACCCCACATAGAGTTCATTACTTTTAGTGCTTGACCTGGATAATCTTTTTTAATTTTTACAATAACCAAATTATGGAAAACACCTTCCATTGGTAAAACCATGTCGATGATTTCTGGAACCATGGTCATTTTTATAGGTGCTAAGAAAATTCGTTCGGTTGCTTTACCAATCCAAGCATCTTCTTGAGGTGGAATACCTACAATAGTTGCAGGGTATACCGCATTTTTACGATGGGTAATGCAAGTAATATGGAAGCGTGGATACCAATCGGCTAACGAGTAATAACCAGTGTGGTCTCCGAAAGGGCCTTCCCAAATCCAATCCTCTTGTGGATCAACATATCCTTCTATAATAATATCAGCGTCTGCAGGCACCTGAATGTCTTGAGTGAGGCATTGAACCAACTCTACTTTTTTCTTTCGTAAGAAGCCAGCTAACATATACTCATCGATGCCATCTGGCAGGGGAGCTGTAGCGGCATAAGTATACACAGGGTCGCCTCCTAAGGCAACAGCAACAGGCATTTTCTGACCTAGTTTTTTGTATTCATTGTAATGACGAGCAGAAACTTTGTGTTTATGCCAGTGCATCCCTGTCATGGTAGGTTCGAAAACTTGCATGCGATACATGCCTACATTTCTGATTCCTGTATTAGGGTCTTTTGTATGAATAACGGGTAGGGTAACAAATGGACCTCCGTCTTCTGGCCAACAAGTTAATACTGGGAACTTCGTAATATCGGGGGTTTTCATTACTACTTCTTGGCATTCGCCTTTACCAGATACTACTTTCGGCATCCAAGAGGAAATTTGTCCGAGCTTTGGCAACATCTTCAACTTGTCCATGATGTTATCTTTCGGACCCGTTAACATTTTAAACAAACCTTCAATTTCCTTACTAATATCATCCATATTATCTACGCCTAATGCCATGCACATGCGTTTGTAATTTCCCATGGAATTAATTAATACAGGAAAGTCCGTACCTGTATTTTCGAACAAAAGGGCAGGACCATATTGTTTAGAAACACGATCTACAATTTCTGTAATTTGAAGTTTTGGATCAACAAATTCTTTAATCCTTACTAACTCGCCTGCTTCCTCTAAAGCTTGTATAAAATGTTGAAGATTCTTGTATGCCATTAATCATTTAGAATTTAGTCCCAAATGTAAGCACAACTGAATTAATATTGTGTTTGTTTTCAACAATTGGATTTAAATCTGAATTATTTAATGAATAAGGAATATACTGACTGTTGTATGTTTGATTTACGAATGCTACATCAACATAATACTCTTCAAACCTGTAACCCAAACCTCCTGTAATAAAGGTTCTTGTGCCATCTACAACTGCACTTTTATAGGGGTCGCCATATTGAGCATATCCACCACGGAATGAGAAATTAGCATATTTAAATTCCGCACCAAGTCTAACATTGTATGTGCTTTGATATACATTTTGGATTACTGCATTTTGAGTAGGTCCGAAATCAGAGAACTCCGCATTTGCGCTTAATTTGTTTTTAGAGTAATCTAGCATTTCTATATCTGCAGAAATTAATCCGAATTTTTGGAAGAAAAATGCTAACCCTCCTTGATATTTAAACGGTGTTCTTAATTTATATTGAAATAAATATTCGAGTGGAGTAAAAGTACTATTTCCACCAGCTGTTGAATTACTACTTGCATCTGTAATAAAACCTTCGTCGAAGGTATAATAATCTGGTGTTTGCAAGGTTACACCCATTCTTACAAAATCTGCAGGGCGAAGTATTGCACCTACTTTTAAATTTACAGAACTTCCACTAACACTTAATTTTTCATTAAGAGTGATGTCTGATAATCCATAGGTAGGATCGTTAATTCCTGATTCTGTGAACTTGCTTGTGCGGTTATATTTAATGGATCCGATGCCTAAAGAAGCACCTAAATACAAGGTGTTCGAGTAGTTTGCTCCAAAAGAAAAATTCCATTCGTTTTGATAACCTTCTATTTTATCTGCTTGACTTTGGGTTACGTTACCATTGCTTAAACTAACAAATTTATTAGTACTGGTATCGAAGTCAATCATATACCCATACCAAGCCATGTCTTCAATAGAAGTATAGTTAGTATCAGGGTAATCATTTCCTCTGCTGTTTGCTAAATCGGCAAAATAATTACTAATAGAACTTTGTGTATTTAATCCCTTGAAGTATCTATTTTCATGGAAATTATTCACTCTATTCATCCCAAAACCAAAAGTGTAACTTACCCAGCCGTTTTTAACATCCGCACCAGAATAATCTTGATTAATTTGGGTTAATACAAATCCCAAGTTTCCAATATTTAATTGATCTTTATTATCAACTGAAGTTTTATTGTAAAATGTACTTTGTGTTTCAGAGAATCGTAAAGAAGGAGAGATGCTAAAATCATTTCTTCTGTAGAAGCCTAATCCTGCAGGGTTTCCAGAGATAGAACTAATGTCGGCGCCAAGTGCTTGTTGAGCACCTGCTAACCCCATCATTCTGGCCGATCCTCCAAAATAATTGCGAGAAAATCGTAATGCATCTTCAGAGTATTGGGCTTTCGACTGAAAACCCAAACTTATAATTGTTAGTAATAAAAATAGTCTTTTCATAGTTAAATTATCTAGGACGAGGACGAGAAGCTGGAGCGGAATTACCACCACTGCTACGACTTGGTGCTGGACTACTTGGTGTAGAACTTCTTGTAGGGGCACTTACTCTTGGAGTTTCAGATCTTCTACTATTCTGACCTTCCGATTTTCTTATATTCGGACTACTAGTTTGCCCGCCGTAATTTGGATTTATCCTTACAGGTTGTGGATTCGAATTATTATTATTTCTGATAATCGTTTCCGAGCGAGGAGTAGTTTGAGTATTTGTTTCGTTAGAAGGACTGCTTTCACTTTGAGTTGAAGATGGAACTCTAGGAGGAACATAACCATTCCCACTGTTATTTCTAACAGGTATAGGGTCTCTTGTTGGAGCAGTTCTAATTTCTGTATTAGTGTTAGTATTTGTTGTGTTTGTAGTATTATTTGGATTTCCAGAATTTATAGGAGTTCTAGTTGGTGGAGCAGAACGTATGGATTCTGTACCACTACCAGCAGCGGGCATTCCACCTCTTTCTGGTGCCAATCTATTTCCCCCTGCAGAACTCACAGTTCCACCTCTAGTAGGACGAGGACCCCTTATGATGGTATTTTTGCTTCCACCTCTTCCTCCGCCATAATAACCCCCACCATTGTATCCATTATCATTTCGCCCATCCCAATAGCCATTGTTATATCCCCAACGGTAAGCGTCGTAGTTTCCATAACCACCCCATCCTCCATATCCGTAGTATGGGCTATAAGGACTATACCAAGGATTATAAAAAGGATTGAAGAAAGGATCATAATATCCATAAGAATAACCAAACCCTATTCCGAAATTCCATCCAGGAGAATAAAATGGGTCGTAATAAATTCCACAAAACGCAGGTGAATAATAGTTAAATCCTACATATGATCTATGGAATCTTCTTATTCTGGTTGAATAATAACCCATATCATCATCTTCATATACATCTCCATAATAATTGTTGATGATGGTTTTACCGTCTGAAGAGTAGGATTGGTCAGTACTCCCGTTACTGTAGTTTGGATTGTTTAAATTGTTTTCAGAAGAGCTTGATTCGACGCGATTAATCGCGTCGTTGCTGTAGTTTTCGCCAGTTCCTACTGCGTTTTTATTTTGAATTTGAGGGTCCTCAGAGTAGCCATTAGTATTGGCTTTGCTCATATCTTGAACTTTTACCTCTTCATGATAGATTGCTTCTCGTTGAGCATCAGCTTTAGAGTAGTATAAATCATCGTTAGAATTCGGTGATGTATAAGTCATGTTAACCGTTGTGCACGACATGGTTAGCATACTACCGACGATTAATATTGATATGTTCGTTTTCATTTGGACCTCCTTGTATATGGAAATTTGATGTTATATTCTGTTAAACGTTTAAAATTAATCTTTTGTTATCGTAAATTTTCTTTATTTCGTATCATAATATCTTATTACAATTTTAATACCAATAAAAAGAATGAGCAAAGGAATTACGAGCAGAGAAGCCGATTATTCGGCATGGTACAATGAATTGGTAACCAAAGCAGACATGGCGGAACACTCTGATGTTCGCGGGTGTATGGTTATCAAACCATATGGTTATTCTATATGGGAAAAAATGCAACAAGTTTTGGATCAAATGTTTAAAGATACAGGACATTCCAACGCTTATTTCCCCTTATTTATCCCCAAATCTTTTTTTAGTAAAGAGGCATCACATGTGGATGGTTTTGCAAAGGAATGCGCTGTAGTTACGCACTATCGTTTAAAAGATGATGGTAACGGAAATGTTATAGTAGATCCTGACGCAAAGTTGGAGGAAGAGCTCATTGTTCGTCCTACTTCCGAAACAATTATTTGGAATACATACAGAGGTTGGATACAATCTTACCGCGACTTGCCAATTTTAGTAAATCAATGGGCTAATGTTGTTCGTTGGGAAATGCGTACGCGTTTATTTTTACGTACTTCTGAATTTTTATGGCAAGAAGGGCATACTGCGCATGCAAGTGCTGAAGAAGCAATTGCAGAAACCAGACAAATGTTAGAGGTATATGCCAATTTCGCAGAGAACTGGATGGCAGTACCTGTTATAAAAGGAGTAAAGTCTCCAAATGAACGATTTGCAGGAGCTTTAGATACGTATTGCATTGAGGCTTTGATGCAAGATGGTAAAGCATTACAAGCAGGAACATCTCATTTTTTAGGTCAAAATTTTGCAAAAGCATTTGATGTGAAATTCACTGGAAAAGATGGGAAACAAGATTATGTTTGGGCTACTTCTTGGGGAGTTTCTACACGTTTAATTGGTGCTTTAATTATGGCCCACTCAGACGATGAGGGCTTAGTGCTACCACCAAAATTAGCGCCAATTCAAGTAGTTATTGTTCCAATTTATAATTCGGAGGAATCGTTTGAAACAATTACAAATAAAGTAAATGAATTGATGCCAAAATTAAAAGCAAAAGGCATTAGTGTAAAATACGATAACCGCGATTCTCAACGTCCAGGTTTTAAATTTGCAGAATGGGAAATGAAAGGAGTACCCGTTCGAATTGCAATTGGGCCAAGGGATTTAGAGAATGGTACTGTAGAAGTTGCACGTAGAGATACGAAGGAAAAGAAAGTTTATCAATTAGAAAATATCGAAAATCAAATCGAAGAACTGTTGGAAAATATCCAATCCTCGATTTATAAAAAGGCATTTGATTTTAGAGAAAATAATATTACGAATGCAGATACTTTCGATGAGTTTGTAAAAATACTAGATGGTAAAGCAGGCTTCGTAGCAGCACATTGGGATGGAACGCCAGAAACAGAAGAAAAAATAAAAGACCTTACCAAAGCAACTATTCGTTGTATTCCATTAGACAATAAATTGGAAGATGGTAAATGTATTCTTACTGGGAACCCATCGAAGCAGAGGGTGTTGTTTGCACGTGCTTACTAATTCGGACAATTTGAACAATTAGCTAATTAATAATGGTTGTCCTTGGATATTAGTCGTTGGTCAATAGTCGTTTTAAAAATTAATTAATTTCGATGGACTGAGGACTTTGGACAAAGGACATAGGACACAAGACACGGGATAAAAGAAATTAGCGATTAATAACGGTTGTCCTTGGATATTAGTCGTTGGTCCATAGTCGTTTTAAAAATTAATTAATTGCGATGGACGATGGACTGAGGACGATGGACACAAGACACGGGATATAAGAAATTAGCGATTAATAACGGTTGTCCTTGGATATTAGTCGTTGGTCCATAGAATTTTTAGATTAATTAATTTCGATGGACTGAGGACCAAGGACTAAAGACATAGGACACGAGACACAGGTTATAAGTAATAATAAATTTAGAAATGCAAAATTACAGCACCCTTGTTGAAAAACTAAAAGTTCATTCTTCAATGAAGCAATTTATTCATCGCAATACGATGAGTAACATCGCTGCTATTAAGAAGGAAATGATGGTAATATCCTCTAACTTAACAAAGGATGTAACTTCAGTTGATAAGAATGTTGAAATAATTTTTACCGATAGAGGAGAGTTTGAAGCAGAGTTGAAATTTTCTGGAGATAGCCTTGTGTTTGCAATGCATACTAATACATTTACTTTTGCCGACGATCATCCTATTCATCAACTAGATTACGTAAAGGAAGACCCTCGTAGAGCATACTGTGGGTTAGTTCAGATTTATAATTTCCTTTCAGACTCCATTAAATATAATCGTTTGGGCGATTATGGATATTTAATTGGAAGAATCTTTGTAAACTCTGAGAATAAATTTTTTATTGATGGAAAAGAGAAAATGGGATTTGATTTACTGAATTACCATCAACAAGAATTTACATCAGAAGTAATCCAAACTATTATATCAGAATCGATGTTGTATTGTATCGATTTTGAATTGCTTACTCCACCATTCGAACAAAGCAGCATCATCACACTAGAAGAAAAACAATATAACCATACCGCTTCTGGTATGAATACAGGAAAGAGAATTGGGTTTGAGTTTTCGAATAATAATGACAAACCTGTTTAGATAATTAGCCAATGTGCCAATTAGCCAATGTGCCAATAAGCCAATAGTAATTTGGACAATTAATTAATTTGAACAATTTGAACAATTGACTTTGGACTAAAATATTAACAATTAACAATTAACGATTAATATATATTACGAATTACAAGCTACAAGCTACAAGTTACAAGAAATGAAAGACTACAAATTCGGCACAAAAGCCATACATGCTGGGCAGGAGCCCGACCCAACAACAGGAGCAATAATGACTCCTATTTTTCAAACATCAACCTATGTGCAATCATCTCCTGGTAAGCATAAAGGGTATGCATATGCAAGAGGGAAAAATCCAACTCGTACTGCTTTAGAAGATTGTATTGCTGCGTTGGAAAATGCAAAACATGGATTGTGTTTTTCGAGTGGAATGGGAGCAACAGATGCGGTAATTAAAATGCTTTGCCCTGGTGATGAGGTAATCACAGGAAACGATTTATATGGTGGTTCTTACCGAATGTTTACTAAGGTTTTCGCTAACTATGGAATCAAATTTCATTTCATCGATTTAAATGACGCGAACAACATTTCGAACTATATAAATGAAAATACAAAGTTGCTTTGGGTAGAAACTCCAACTAACCCAACCATGCAAATTGTTGATATTGCTGCTTGTGCAAAAATTGCGAAAGCTAACAATATAATTTTCGCTGTTGATAATACTTTTGCTTCGCCATACTTACAAAATCCTATCGATTTAGGTGCAGATATAGTGATGCATTCGGTAACTAAATACTTGGGAGGACACTCGGATGTTGTAATGGGAGCATTGCTAACTAGTGATGATAAAATTTACGAGCAATTAGCTTTTATTCATAATTCTTGTGGAGCTACTCCTGGTCCAATGGATTCTTTCTTAGTGCTGAGAGGTATTAAAACATTACATCTTCGTATGAAGGCTCATTGCGAAAACGGGAAAGCAATTGCCTATTATTTAAAAACTCATCCAAAGGTTGATAAACTGTACTGGCCAGGATTTGAATCTCATCCTAACCACGACATTGCGAAAAAACAAATGCGCGATTTTGGTGGAATGATTTCATTTAGTGTGAAAGGTGCAGATTTGGAAAAAACATTCAAACTTGCATCCTCATTCAAAGTATTCTCGTTAGCAGAATCATTAGGAGGAGTAGAATCTTTAATTAATCATCCTGCAACTATGACTCATGCTTCGATTCCAAAAGAAGAACGAGAAAAAGCTGGAGTAACCGATGGTTTACTTCGACTAAGTGTAGGGGTAGAAGATGTGGAAGATTTATTGGCGGATATTGAGCAAGCTTTGGCAGGGATATAAAATTGGAATTAGCTAATATGTCAATTAGCCAATGTGCCAATGTAAATTTGAACAATTAGTAAATTTGAACAATTAGTTAATTTGAACAATTTGGACAATTTGAACAATTTGAACAATTGGTTAATTACTTTGGACTAAGGACGTATGACCAAGGACGAGTTACGAGTTACGAGTTACGAAAAGATGAAGCATTCAGATTTAAAAAAATTACTCGATTCGCTTGTACACAAGTACAATCGTTTAGACTTCATTGAGAACGACCCGATTTTAATTCCGCATCAATATAAAAAGAAACAGGATATAGAAATAGCAGCATTTATGGCTGCTATTTTTTCTTGGGGGCAGCGTGTAACCATTATTAATAAAAGCAAAGAGTTTTTATCGTACATGGATAATGATCCATACCATTTTATTCTTCATCATAAAGAAAAAGAGTTAAAACCTTTTTTGAAGTTCAAGCACCGAACGTTTAATGACACCGATGCCCTTTATTTCTTGAGTTTTTTGAGAAGACATTATAGTGAGTTTTATAGTTTAGAAACAGCTTTTTCTATAGATAGGGGACATGGGATATGGGACACTGGACAGAAAATAATTGAGAAAAGAAAATCGAAAAAAGAAAATCGAGAAAACGTAATCAAAGAACTATGGACTAAGGACGAAGGAAAAGTTAAGAAAGGAAAACCGAAAATTGAAAATCGGGAAATCTTAAACCAAGGACCAAGGACTTTGGACCAAGGACAAAGATTAGTTTCGTTTAGAAATTATTTTTTCAGTCTGGATGATTACCCAACCAGAACAAAGAAACACATAAGTAGCCCAGCTAGTAATGCAACGTGTAAGCGTATAAACATGTTTTTAAGGTGGATGGTGCGAAAAGATAAGCAAGGAGTTGATTTTGGGATATGGAATAACATCAAAACTTCGGAATTAATTATTCCTGTTGATGTGCATGTTGCCAATGTTTCTAAGCAGTTTGGATTACTTACCGATGAAAAAATAAATTGGAAAACAGCGGTTGCACTAACCGAAACGCTCAAAACTTTCGATGCAACAGATCCTGTGAAATATGATTTCGCACTTTTCGGATTAGGAGTTACAAAAAATAGTCTTTAGTCGTTAGCTCTTTGTCATTCATCCTGTGAAGTTAGATTTGGCAATAATTGTCTCACTTATTTGGGATTGGCTAATTGTCCAAATTGTTCATCTTGTCTAAATTAACTATCTTCGTGCACCCAAAAATCAAAAAAGATTAAACTGTAATGAAAAAGATTATCTATTCTATGATAGCTGTTTTGGCTGTTGTAATTGCTATTAGTGCTGTAAACACTGCAATTTCTAATCCTACTGGTGCCCCAGCTGGTAAAACAGGTTCCCCTGGAGATGGTGGTGCCACGTGCCAAGCATCTGGGTGCCATTCTGGTACTCCAACTGTTGTCCCAGGAATTATTACTTCAAATGTACCTACAGAAGGATATACAGGAGGAACAACATATGTAATAACCGTTACTACTACAGGTAGTGGAAATAAAGGATTAGAGGTTTCACCTCAAGATCTATCTGGTAATTTAATGGGAACATTAATTGCTGGTACAGGAACAAAATTATTGGGTGGAGGAAAATATTTAACGCACACTACACCTAAAACAGGTTCGTCTGCAACCTGGACATTCCAATGGAAAGCACCAGTTGCTGGAACAGGAGATGTTACTTTTTATGGCGCTTTTGCTGTAACCGATAAGTCAACAAAGAAAAGCACGTTAGTAATTAAGGAAAAAGTAGCGGTAGCTATTGCCCCAACATTAACATCGTTCTTCCCAACAAATGCATTAGTTGGAGCAACAATTACACTTAAAGGCATTAATTTCACTGGAGCTACTCAAGTAAGTTTTGGAGGTACAAATGCAACTAGTTACACTGTTGTTTCAGATTCTGTTATTACTGCAGTTGTGCCAACGGGAGCGATTTCAGGTGATGTAGTAGTAACGAATACGATCGGCACTTCGAATTTGTCGGGATTCATTCTATTAGTTGCACCTACAATGAATTCGTTTTTGCCAACATCAGCTCACACAGGAGATACCATCGTTATCGATGGAGCAAACTTCACAAATGTAACTTCTGTTACCATAGGTGGAGTAGCAGCTAAATCTTATTTAGTGTTAAGTGCTACAAGTATTAGAGCTGTGGTGGATTCTTGTGCAAACGGAAATGTGGTTGTAACTACAAATGCGGGCACTGTGCAATTAGCAGGATTTGTTTTCTTACCCAATTTAGTTGGTATTCAATTTAATCAAAACAAAATGGTTAGGGTTTATCCAAACCCAACGTCAGATTATTTATATATTCAAAATAGAGGATTAGAAAAAATTCAAAAAGTGGAACTATATAACCTAAAAGGTCAACTAGTTTTACAAACTAAATCTTCTGGAAAAATTGATGTCTCTAATTTTGTAGCAGGGAAGTATATCGTGTTGATCACAACTGGTGCGAGTACTTATAGAGAAACTATAATTGTTAATTAGTCAATGTGCCAGTTAGCCAATTAGCCAATGTGAAAAATTAAGAAATTGCACATTGGCACATTGTTATGAGCACACGAATCACGAGCACATGAGCACACGAACTAGTAGGTGTTTTTAGGAAAACTCACTCTAAACGTACTTCCTCCAGAAGCATTTGGTTCGTAAGTTATTTCACCGTTCATAAGCTCCGTTAATTCCTTTACTATAAACAGTCCGAGGCCAATACTTTCTTCTCCCTTTAATCCAGTTTTAGAAGCTTTGCTAAATTTTTTGAATAGATGATCGACTTCATCTTTTTCTACACCAATTCCTTGGTCTTTTATTTCTATAATATTTGAGGTACCAGAACTGGACAAGATGATCTCAATTTTTTTATCTTCAGGTGTAAATTTCAAAGAGTTGCTTAAAAGGTTTACAATTATTCTTTTCAGCTTATCAGAGTAAATTTTGGAATAAAGTCTTTTCGAATTATTTTTAAAATCTATAATTCTATTTGGATTGTTGTTTTTTGTACTTGTATAAATTGTCGTTAGAATATCATTCAAGCACACCGTTTCGATAGGTTCTACTATGTTTTTTATTCTTGCAATTGCAATTAAATCATTAATCACTTCCTCTGCATTAGTACAACTCTCCTTGATATATGGAATAACTTTTTTGCATTCTTCCAGTGGGTTTTCAGATTCCTCAATAATATTTGCCAATTCCTTGATATTAGCAATAGGTCCTCTTAAATCATGTGCTACAATTTCCAATACATCGTCCTTTTGTTTTATCGCATTTTTGAGGGAAATATTTATGGATTCTATAATCCTTAATTGCTGGAAAGACCTGTAAGCATTGGTAAATATAGTTCTGTTGATAACAAAGGAAAGCATGTAAATATTAAACACTACAGAGAAGTTCAATGCAAATTTTATTTGAGTTTCCGACCAGATAAAAAATAGTGAAGCGAAAACAAGTAATCCAGATATGTAAACAAAAATTGTTTCACGAACATTAAATCTAAATAATGTACAAGTTGCTATTGCACCAATTAAAATAGGTGTTAAATTATTTTTAGGGTTTAGTGATATTACAAATGAGTTAATACAACTCATAATTAACACTGCTAAGGAAATTAGAATAACAAAGAATTGAGTGATGTATTCATTTTCTTTAAACTTATTCTTTTTCACCGAATAGTT
>CALRIM020000054.1:0-17111 GCA_943360385.1 Rhizobium sp. Q54
TAAAAAAGAGATTCCCAACATCACACATAATTGTACTATCCGCATACGATAATGAAGAGTATGTGCGAGAATTATTAAAACTTGGCGCAAATGGTTATGTGTTAAAAACGTCTAGTATGTTTGAAATACAGAAATCTATTGAAGCTGTGCTCGATGGTGGATTTGCTATTTCTCCTAATGCCGCACGACATCTGGTAGCAGAGTTCAGGCATAATCCAATTGAATTATTGAGAGATAAATTAACGAATAGAGAATTTGAATTGGTTCAATTGTTGGCAGAAGGACTAAGTTATAAAGAAGCCGCAGATAGATTATTTGTAACAACTTTTACCATTAACCAACACTTAAAACATATTTATGCCAAATTAGAAATTAAATCTAAGGCAGAGTTAATGGCTAAAATGATAAAGTAATTAAAGTGGATATAACACAACTGCAGTTTTATAGAATGAATGTGGTTTTAGAGTCATCTAATTCTGCAACATTATTGGAAAATGAATTACGTCAGATTGAATTTGTAAATCAAACATTTTGCGATTTATTTAAAATAGATTCTACTCCAGATAAAATGATTGGATTAGATTGTTCGCAGGCAGCAGAGTACAATAAAGCATTGTTTATTGATGAAGAGGGTTTTGTGAAGGGTATAAATAATTTGCTTCAAAATAAAGTAAAGGTTGTGGGTGAGATACTCTTTATGAAAAACGGTATAGTTTTGCAGAGAGATTATATTCCAATTTTTAGAGATGATATTTATGTCGGTCATTTGTGGTCTTATGTAAATATAACAGAAACATTTTCGCTGAATAAAAAACTTGAACTTCAAAAAAAATTCTATGAAGATATTTTAAATTCGCTACCAGTAGATGTAGCGGTTTTTAATAGCGAACATAAATATTTATTTGTAAATGCTGTGGCTATTGCCGATGAGAATGTTAGAAGTTGGATTGTAGGGAAAGATGATTTTGAATATGCAAAAGAAAGAAACAAATCTTTGGAAGCGGCTAATTACAGGAGAGAATTGTTTACTAAAACAATTAACAACAGACACGGAGAAGAGTCGGAATACCAAGAAACACATACACGCGCAGATGGTACTAAGCAAACGATATTGCGTAAAATGAAACCCGTTTACAATCCAGATAAAAGCTTAAAAATTGTAGTAGGTTGTGGGGTTGATATTACAAAGCGTGTTCATTATGAGGAAAAACTTCAACTTAGTGAAGCAAAATACAAAGGACTAGTAAATAATTTGCAGGATATAATTTTCAATGTTGATATTGATGGATACTTTACATTCCTTAATCCAGCATGGGAAAAAATAACAGGGTATAGAGCCGATGATTATATTGGTAGAAATTACTCACAATATTTTATTAATTCATCCTTAGAAAAGAGCGCCTCCTTTAATGATTTACTAATAAATAATAATGCAATTAAAGATCAAATATATACGATTAAAACCTTAACAGGTAAGAAGACTGTGAGTGTGTATTCGGAAGCAATTAAAGTACATGGCGAAATTGTTGGATACAGAGGAACCGTTACAGATATTACCGACCGCAAAAAAGTGGAAGAGCAACTTGTAATGGCAATGCAACGTGAAAAGGAATTAAACGAATTAAAATCAAAATTCGTGGGCATGGTTTCTCATGAGTACAGAACACCATTAGCTACAATATCTTCTAGTGTAGAATTAATAAAACTTATTGCAGAAAAACACAACGACGAATTGTCTGAAAAAATCATAAAGCATACCAATAAAGTTAATGAACAAATAAGACGAATGACAGGGTTAATGAATGAGGTGTTGTTAATTAGCAAAATTGAATCGGGTGGGATTGCTGCAAAATTTGAGGAATCGGATTTTTTAACTTTAGTAAAAGAGGTGAAAAGCGAAAATAATTCTTCTGGTTTTCTTATTAACATTAATTCAAATAAAGATAAACTCGTTTTTAATTTCGATAAAAACATGTTCCGTCATATTTTAAGTAATCTATTGTCGAATGCTATTAAATATTCCTTGACAAATAAAACAATCGATATTAATATTGATTATAAAGAAAGTTACATTAGACTTGAAATTAAAGATTATGGAATTGGAATTCCTCCAAATGATATTGAAAAATTATTTACATCATTCTTCAGGGCATCCAATATTCGCAATTTGCCTGGTACGGGTTTAGGTCTAGTGGTGGTGAAATATTTTTTAGATTTACATAACGGACATATAGATGTATTTTCTAAAATAAATGAAGGAAGTTCATTTATACTAACGATACCAACAACTTTGTAAAAATAAATTCCTATTATTATCTCATGGTTCGTATTCTTATTATTTATACTGGAGGAACAATTGGAATGGTTCAGGATGATGAAGGTCAATTAGTACCTTTTGATTTCGATAACATTAAAAAAAATGTTCCTGAGCTAAATAGGCTGGATTATGATTTAGAGGTTATTTCATTTAATCCATTAATAGACTCTTCTAATATGAGTCCGAAGGATTGGAAGAGAATTGCAGAGTTGGTTGAAGTTTCTTATTCTAAATTCGATGGGTTTGTAGTATTACATGGTTCAGATACCATGGCATATACGGCTTCCGCTTTATCATATATTTTCGAAAACTTATCAAAACCTGTTATTCTTACTGGTTCCCAATTACCTATTGGAGAAATTAGAACAGATGCTAAAGAAAATTTAATTACAGCCTTAGAAATAGCAGCTTCTAAAAATGAGGATGGTACAGCAACCGTTCCAGAAGTTTGCATTTATTTTGATTATCATTTATTTAGGGGATGCCGTGCAACAAAAGTACATGCTGATAAATTCGATGCCTTTAAAAGCCCTAATTATACCGTGCTTGCAGAAGCAGGAGTTGATATAAAGTTTAATCGTGATGCTATTTTACCTACTCCAACGAAGCCCTTTAAAATTCACACTAAATTTTCTGGTACTTGTGCTAGCTTAAAGTTATTCCCTGGTATTTCGGAGCAATATGTATTAGCAATATTAAATACCCCAAATATCGATGCCGTTTTATTAGAAGGATTTGGCGTAGGGAATACCAGTACAGAAGGATGGTTTATTGAAGCATTAGAAGATGCCACAGAAAGAGGGTTGTTGTTTTTTGATATAACTCAATGTGGTGGGGGAACGGTACAAATAGGCCGTTATGAAACTAGCAAGCATTTATCTGAAATTGGGGTGATTTCTGGCTTGGATATTACCTTTGAGGCAGGCATAACAAAATTGATGTTCCTGCTAGGTAACTATTCAGATAAAATTGAAATTTCTACATTACTTACAAAAAACTTAAGAGGCGAAATTAGTGGTTAAAAACCTATACTAATATATCTAGTTGATTTTCAATGCAATGATTTCTAAAAAAATCAGAATATCCCATCATTTTTTAGCATTTTTGTAGGATAAATACTTACAAACAACACATGACTAAGTTAGAGGAAATTAGTGTGCTTAAATCCACCTCTACGCGTATAAGCAAAGAATTGGTAGAGCAAAATGAATTCGGTGCGGTGATTTCGGATCACATGTTTATTGCCGACTATTATAATGGAGATTGGCATAATGCAAAAGTAATGCCTTACACTGATCTTACATTAAATCCAGCAACACTCGCATTGCACTACGGGCAAAGCGTTTTCGAAGGAATGAAAGCCTTCCGAATGAAGGATGGAAAAATATCTATTTACCGTATTGAGAAACATTTAAGCCGTTTTAATAAATCGTTGGAAAGGATGTGTATGCCAACAGTTCCAGAATATTTATTTACAGAGGCATTAAAAAAGATTGTTGATACAGATAGAAATTGGGTGCCAGAAGGAGAAGGGCATTCATTATACCTTCGTCCATTTGTATTTGCATCTGAAGCTCGTTTCGGTGTAAAAATTGCAGAAGAATACAAGTTTATAATTTTTGGTGGGCCAGTTGGTCCGTATTATGGTAAACCATTAAAATTAAAAGTAGAAACGCATTATTCTCGTGCCATTAAAGGAGGTACAGGGTATGCAAAGTGTGCTGGTAATTATGGTGCGTCATTTTACCCTGCAAAACTTGCTAAGGAAGAAGGGTATGATCAAGTATTGTGGACAGATGGTAAGGAACATAAGTATATTGAGGAATCAGGAACAATGAACGTAATGTTTGTTGTGGGAGATTTGTTAATTACACCTGCTACTTCTGATTCTATTTTAGATGGTGTTACTCGTGATTCAATTTTGCAACTTGCAGATACATTAGGAATGAAACACGAAGAAAGAAAAGTGAGTGTAGAGGAATTAGAATCGTGGTTAAAGAAAGCTGAATTAAAAGAAGCATTTGGTGCTGGTACTGCTGCGGTGGTTGCCCCAATAGAACATATTAATATAGAGGGTAATGATTATACGTTACCTCCAGCAAGTGCAGATACTTTTATGATGAAAGTGAAACGTAAATTGATGGATATAAGAACAGGTGAATCGGAGGATTTATTTGGTTGGAATACCATTGTTTAAAACACATAAATATTAAATGTTGAAAATCCCGCCTTTGCGGGATTTTCTTTTTATTTTGCGGTATAATATGCAATAATGCTCGATTTAAATATCATTAGAAAACCTATAGAGAATGAACTAACTGTATTTGAAGAAAAATTCAAATCTTCAATGAAAAGTAGTGTCCCATTATTAGATCGAATAACTCACTATATATACAAAAGTAAAGGGAAACAAATGCGACCAATGTTCGTGTTTTTTTCTGCTAAATTATGTGGAGGGATATCCGAATCTACTCACAGAGCTGCTGCATTAGTAGAGCTATTGCATACTGCAACTCTGGTACATGATGATGTGGTGGACGATGCTTACGAGCGAAGAGGTTTTTTATCAATTAATGCAGTTTGGAAAAATAAAATTGCTGTTTTAGTTGGAGATTTTTTATTGGCAAAAGGATTATTACTTTCTGTAGAGAATAATGATCATAGGGTCTTAAAAATTGTTTCGGATGCAGTACAACAAATGAGTGAAGGTGAATTATTGCAAATAGAAAAGGTGCGAAGATTAGATATTGTAGAAGAAGTATATTATGATATCATTCGTCAAAAAACGGCATCCCTTATAGCATCTTGCTGCGCAAGCGGTGCAGCTTCAGCAAACGCAAGTGATGAACTTGTAGAAAAAATGAGGCTATTTGGGGAATATATTGGAATGGCTTTTCAGATTAAAGATGATTTGTTGGATTTTGGATATGATGATATTGGCAAGCCCAAAGGAATTGATATCAAAGAAAAGAAAATTACGCTGCCACTTATTTACGCATTAAATACAGCAGAAACGAAGAAGAAAAGATACATTATAAATTTGGTGAAAAACCATAATGAAGAAGCAGAGGCCGTTCAGGAAGTGATAGATTTTGTTAGGAATGCAAATGGCTTAACATATGCTGAAGAAAAGATGATGGAATTTCAGAAAAAAGCGTTTGAGCTTATTGCAGAATTTCCAGAAAATGAATCTCGATCATCATTAGAAGAATTAGTAAAGTTTACAACCGAAAGAAAAAAATAAAAGATGAGTAATGAAGTAATGTTTATTTCAGGCTTTGCAGTGTTTATAGTTTTAATGCTTGCTTTCGACCTGGGTGTATTTAATAAAAAAGATCATATTATTAAATATAAAGAAGCCGCAATAATGAGCTTAATTTGGGTGTGTTGTGCACTCGGGTTCTATGTGCTTGTTTCTTTGCATGGTGAATGGATACATGGTGTTAATTCCATGGAGAGATTACAGGAAGTAGTGCTTGCCCATAAGCATAATATAACCCTTGTTCCAAACGATTATGTTGCTAGTTTAGAAATTTATAAAAATAATTTATCGTTAGAATTCATCACAGGTTATTTAATAGAGTATGCACTTTCTGTCGACAATATTTTTGTAATTGTACTTGTATTTTCTGCTTTTGGTGTTAGAGAAAAATATTATCATAGAGTATTGTTTTGGGGCATCTTAGGTGCCATTTTAATGCGTTTTCTATTTATATTTTTAGGAGCGACTTTAATTAGTGAATTTGAATGGATATTATACCTATTTGGCGCATTCCTTGTTTATACAGGAATAATGATGTTTGTGAAAAGAAATGAGGAAGAAAAAATAGAAACAGAAAATCATCCAGCAGTAAAATTTGCTTCTAAAATATTTAAAGTTTATCCTCGTTATATAGGCAAGCATTTTTTTATTAAGAACAAAGGAGTTCGAATGATTACGCCATTATTTATAGTGTTAATAGTTATAGAATTTACCGATCTAATATTTGCAGTAGATTCTATCCCTGCTATTTTTTCGGTTACTAAAGATCCTTACATCGTTTTCTTCTCTAATATATTTGCCATCCTTGGATTACGTTCTATGTTTTTCTTATTGGTAAATGTAATTCATCAGTTTCACTATTTAAAAATAGGACTATCTGTTTTATTAACATTTATTGGTGTTAAAATGCTTGCGCATGATTGGTTGCATTCTGTCGGATTTGAAACGATTCATTCTTTAATTGTTATAATATTAATATTAGCTCTAAGTATAATTGCATCCTTAGTATTCCCTAAAAAAGAAATTGCATAATGAAAACACTTTTGTCGATTTTTCTTTTTCTATTTCTTTCTAGTTCTATTTTTGCTCAACAGTCAAAAGTAGATTCAACAGAAAAAAAGCCCAAGAAATTCTTGGAGTATTACATTGGTGATTATAAATTTAAAGAGAGAAACAATTGGTTTTTATTTGGATTTGGGCCAACATTTTTTCCATCTATTCCCAATATTAATAATGCGAATTTTAGTATGGATTATCATTTTTTTGATAAGAGTGATCGATTGTGGCAAGCGGGATATAGTGCAATTACACAAGAATATTTAGCATTTGGAGGAGCAACAGTTTATTTGCACGAATTAAAATTTGGACGTGGGGTGTATCGAACAGAATCGCAGTATTGGAAATTGGCAGGATTTGTAGGTCCTTCAATAGACTACGCTTCATATTATCCATTAGACACAACTAAATCTATAAAAGGAACCAAATCTATAGGTGTGGGTATTCAAGCACAAATGGAATTTATTTTCAAACCTGTGTATGATTTTGGAATTGCCTTAACTCCTTTTATCAATATAAATACGGTTCAATCTGTGGCTGGAATTACAATCAGTGTTTATAGTTCTAATGCAATGATTAGAAATAATTCTAGGTTAAAAGAGAGGTAATATTTCTTCTAAATATTGACGGTTATTCGATAACCTAGGTACTTTATGTTGCCCACCTAATTTCCCTCTGTTTTTCATCCAATTATAAAACGTATTAGATGGTGCAAAATGTATTGTTGGAAACTTTAAGGCTATATCACCTTTTCTTTTAGCCTCGTAATCTGAATTTAATTTTTTCAAGGAATTATCTAAGGTTGTTTTAAATATTTCTTCGGAATTGGGTGGTCTTTCAAATTCAATAATCCATTCGTGTCCACCAAAGGCTTCTTCTCCAAAATAGATTGGGCCTGCAGTGTAATCCTTAATAATGGCATCTGTAGCAGCGCAAGCCATAACCAATGCTTGTTCCGCATTATCAATAATTAACTCCTCGCCAAATGCATTAATAAAATGTTTTGTTCTACCGGTTATAACTATTCTATGAGGACTCAAAGAAGTGAATTTTACAGTATCACCAATCATATATCTCCACAAGCCTGCATTGGTACTAATTACAATTGCATAATTTTTATTTATCTCTACCTCACTTAAGTCTAGTGTTTTTGGAAACTCCTTGTCGATGTCTTCCATTGGAATAAACTCATAGTAAATTCCATAATCCAACATTAAGAGCATGTCTGAACTGTTGTCCTGATCCTGAATGCCAAAGAAGCCCTCAGATGCATTATATGTTTCCAAGTAATACATCTTATCACTTGGTATTAATTTTTTAAACTGCTCGCGATATGGTGCGAAATTTACCGCACCATGAAAATACAATTCGAGGTTCGGCCAAACTTCAAGTAAATTATTTTTACCAGTAATTTCTAATATCCGTTTCGCTAGTATAATAGTCCAAGTGGGTACACCAGAAATATTGGTAACATTTACCGGTATGGTAGAATTGGCCATCATCTCAATTTTTTCTTCCCAGTTTTCCATTAAGGCAATGGATAATTCTGGTGTGCGATGAAACTCGGCCCAAATAGGTAAGTTTTTTATTAATACAGCAGATAAATCGCCATACTGTGTTTCGTCGTTCATTGGATTTATCTGATGACTTCCTCCAAGCACCAAACATTTTCCTGTGAAAATTTGAGTTTCGGGTCTATTATGACAATAAATAGAAAGTAAATCTTTCCCTCCTTTGTAGTGACACTCCTCTAACGATTCTGTACTTACAGGAATGAATTTACTTTTATCGCTGGTGGTACCAGATGATTTTGCAAACCATTTTATTTCGGATGGCCATAAGATGTTTTGCTCACCATTTAGCATCCGTTCAATATATGGTTTTAACGTATCGTAATTCTGTATGGGAACCCTGCTCTTAAAATCATTCACAGAATCGATCCCTTTATAATCATACTTTTTACCCCATTCTGTTTGCTTAGAAGTAAGAATTAGGCTGTGTAACCATTCTTCTTGAACTTCTTCTGGATATTTCATAAAGAATTCTATCTGATGAATTCTTTTCTTCATTACCCAAGAAAGGATGGAGTTTATAAATGTCATTTTTAATTATTGAAATGTTTTTTGACGAAGCACAAAATTCTTTCCTAAGTACACTCTTCTAACTTGCTCATCTGCGGCTAATTCTTCGGCAGTTCCAGATTTTAAAATAGAGCCCTCGAAAAGTAAATACGCACGATCTGTAATCGATAAAGTTTCTTGTACGTTATGGTCGGTAATTAAGATGCCAATATTCTTGTTTTTTAATTTTGCTACTATAGATTGAATCTCTTCAACGGCAATAGGGTCAACACCTGCAAAAGGCTCATCGAGTAAAATAAAACTTGGGTTGGCCGCTAATGCTCTCGCAATTTCTGTTCTTCTGCGCTCGCCTCCCGAAAGTAAATCGCCTCTGTTTTTCCTTACTTTATGTAAACTAAACTCATCAATTAATTCTTCTAATTTTTCATTTTGTTCAGATACTTTCATATCCGTCATTTGAAGAATTGCTAAAATATTTTCTTCTACAGTAAGCTTTCTAAATACAGAAGCTTCTTGCGCTAAATAACCAATTCCCTTTTGTGCACGTTTGTACATTGGCTCGTTGGTAATTTCTTCGTTTTGCAAATAGATATGACCCTCGTTTGGCTTTATTAACCCAACGATCATATAAAAAGAAGTTGTTTTACCTGCGCCATTAGGGCCAAGCAATCCTACTATTTCTCCTTGCTTTACATTAAAAGAAACATTGTTAACTACTGTTCTTTTTTTGTAAGTCTTTATTAGATTTTCTGCCCTAAGCTCCAGCATAATTTTTTTGGATACGTATATCTTTTATATTTAATTGGATAGTTGTTTTTTCTCTCCAAGTGTTTTCTTCAATCGTAAAACAAATATCGAAATACTCTGATGATTCTATTATTTCTTTGTAATGCCCTAAACCAAAAGCAATACAGTCAAAAGTATAACTGCCGTTTTGAACTACCGAAAATTTTAAATGGTTTGCATTGTTTTTTCCTATGAGCTTTAAATCGCTCGCGAGTTGAACATTTTTCGCCAAAAAAATTGGTTTTAAATTTCCTGGTCCAAAAGGTGAGAATTGTTTTAATATCCGATAGAATTTGGCATTAAACTCTATTAGATTTATTTCCGATTCAATTTCAATTTCCTGATGAAGAGAATTGTCTGCAATGGTATTTGATACAATCTCCTCAAATTTTTCTATAAAAGTAGGGATGTTTTCTATTTTCATAGTTAATCCAGCAGCATACTTATGTCCACCGTATTGTTCCAATAAATGGCTACATGCACTAATGGCCTCGTAAATATCAAACCCATTTACCGAACGCGCCGATCCTGCAGCATATCCATTTGATTCTGTTAATATAATAGTGGGGCGATAAAATTTATCAATTAATCGAGATGCAACAATTCCGATAACTCCTTTGTGCCATTCTGCATTATATAGTACAGTAGACTTTCTGTTTTTTGCATCTAAGTCTTGTTCTATTAATGCAATTGCTTCTAAGGTAATCGTTTGATCGAATTCTTTTCGTTCGTTATTTTTTATGTTTAATACCTCACAAAAATCAAAAGCTTCTTTTTCTGTTTCAGCATTTAATAAACTTACAGCATGTTGTGCATGGTCTATTCTACCTGCAGCATTTATCCGCGGACCAATAAAAAAGACAATTTCATTTAGAGTGATGTCTTTTATATTACTAATGTTTATAAGGGCTTGCAAACCTGGACGAGGATTTTCGTTTAACTGCTCTAATCCAAAGTAGGCTAGAATTCTATTTTCTCCAGTAACAGGAACAATATCTGATGCAATGCTAACTGCTACTAAATCTAATAAACCTCTAATGGTTTCAAATGGAATATTATTTTTCTGAGCATATGCCTGAACGAGTTTAAATCCAATTCCACATCCAGAAAGTTCTTTGTAAGGGTATTCGCAATCTACTCTCTTAGGATCTAATACAGCTATGGCATTTGGAATTTCATCAGATGGCAAGTGATGATCGCATATAATAAAATCTATGTTGCGTTGATTTGCATATTCTACATGTTCATTTGCTTTTATTCCACAATCAAGTGCAATAATTAAGGTGAAATTATTTTCAGAGGCGTAGTCTATCCCAGCATAAGAAACACCATATCCTTCTTTATATCTATCCGGGATATAATACTCTATATTCTGGTAAATGGTCTTTAGAAAAGAAAAAACTAATGCAACAGA
The DNA here is from genome assembly GCA_943360385.1 of Rhizobium sp. Q54. Taxonomy (GTDB): domain Bacteria; phylum Bacteroidota; class Bacteroidia; order Sphingobacteriales; family Sphingobacteriaceae; genus CAJBVG01. The sequence goes on from CALRIM020000054.1 coordinate 10,917, forward strand.
AGTTGTTCCGTCAACATCATAATCCCCATATATTAAAATACGCTCGTTGTTGGATATTGCTTTTTCAATTCTGTTAATGGCAACATCCATATCCTTCATTAAAAAAGGGTTATGTAAATGCTCTATTTTTGGTCTGAAAAAATCCTCTGCTTCTTTATAGTTTGTAATTCCTCTATTTACCAACAACGTTGCTATTATAGAAGTAATGTTTAACTGATCCGCTAATTGAGAAACCACTTTTTCATCAGACAATCTGTTTTCTACCCACCTTTTTTCCATATCTTTGAGACCAGGTTATTTTATTATAAAGAATTCACCTTGTATTTATGCGAAAGATACAAAACAGACCTGAATTCTTTAGGCCTATAAAAAGAGTTTTTTTACAGAAATGTCGAAAGTTTTTGCCTTAAACGAAGGATTCTACTCAGTAGATCAATCCAAAGAGTTCATGCCATTTAACCCATCAGTTGATGACCCAAAATCTCGACCGGCATCTATTTTTGTGCATGTACAACCCTTTTTAGTTGAACTTAAAAATGATTTGATTTTGCTTGATACTGGTTTGGGATATAAAAATGCTCAAGGTGAACTCGTAATTCATGAAAATATTCGAAAACATGGTTATGAACCAGAAGAGGTTACAAAGGTAATAATGAGTCATCTGCATTTCGACCATGCAGGAGGGATGATGATGCAAACTAATGGTAATTGGGAACCTTCTTTTGCAAATGCAGATTATTTTATACAATCCGATGAGTTAGCAACTGCCTTAAGTAAAGATTCTAAATCTTATAGAAAAGAGCCTTTGGAGCACTTACGTAGGTATACTGGGTTGCAATTAATGGAGGGTGACGGATGGATTACTCCTGAAATATCATTTGAAATAACAGGCGCACATTGCCCTTTTCATCAAGTAATAAAAATCCAAGAAAATGGCACTATTAATTTCTTCGGAGGTGATGTAATGCCAGAAGCTGGCCAAGTAATTAGACGATTTATTGCTAAGTATGATTTTGATGGAAGAAAAGCAATGGAATTGCGAGAGTATTATGCTAAGAAAGCGGTAGAGGAATCGTGGAAATGTTTAATGTATCATGATCATAAGAATGGAATTGTAGAATTCGAAAATTTTGAATCTGGAATTCGTATTAAGAGCTCAACATTCTCTCTTGAATAATCTGTTCAATTTTTTCTCTCACCAATGGTTTAGAAATAAACATTTTTACGTTCGGGTACTGTTTTGACTTTTCAATATCTTCATTATAAACCGATGAAGATACCATATAAATATACATTCTTGAGGTGTATTCAGTTGGTAATTTATCAAACTCTTCTAAAAATTCCCATCCATCCATTACTGGCATATTTATGTCTAAGAATATTAATGCAGGTAAGTTTTCTGCATTCTCTGCAATGCATTTATTAATAAAATCTAAAGCGGTCTTTCCATTCTCAACGTAATTTATTTCCTCTACTAACTGAATCGATTTTAATTTACTAACAACAATGAAGTTGTTAATATTATCATCATCAATTAATAAAATGCTTTTTAGCTTCTTCATGTTTTTAAAATCCATTTTTTAGAGATACTGTAAATAATGCACCTTGCATTGGTTTACTGTACACATCTATTTTCCCATTCAACGATTCAATTTGAGTTTTTATTAAATACAGTCCTAATCCTTTCCCTTCAATATTGTAATTTAATCGTTCATACAACCTAAATATTTTTTGCCCCATACTATCAGAATCAAAACCAAGTCCATTGTCTCTAACATATAGATAGGTGTATTCCCCATCCTGATGTGTACTAATTTCAATTTTCAATTTCTTATCTGGATTCCTATACTTAATAGAATTAGTAAGTAAATTTTGTAGAATACTTTCGAGCACATTGCGAACATATATTATTTCATCATGTGAATCGAAATTAAATATAATGTCTGCATCTACTTTAATAAGTTGACTTTCTAAATTTGAGATCACGTGTTTACATACTTCAGAAATGGAGAGTTTTGATTTTTGAGTATGTGCTAATTTTTTTGCTGACACTACCTCAATTAAATCATTTAATGTGTTTTCTAATCTAAATACAGATTGTTCAACTTTATTTATAATTATATCATTGTTTTTATCGCCAAGATCGTCTTTGTTTAGTAATTCTAATAAACTAACAATATTTACAACAGGGGCACGTAAATTATGGGAAGTGATGTATGCAAATTTTTCTAATTCACTATTAGAATGGATAAGCTCATCGCTTAAAGCTTGTAATTGAATTTCCTTGTGTTTTATATCATCAATATCAATGTGTATTCCAATAAGTCTTTTTGCTTGCCCCTTTTCATTATACGATACAATTTTACTTAATGAAAGTATCCATTTCCATTCACCACTTTTTGTAAATAACCGATGTTCGTAATTGTTGTAATGCGATTCCCCATTGTGGTGTGCATTGATGGAGATGTCTATTATTTCGTAGTCTTCAGGGTGAACTAGCTTTCGCCAACCTTCGTAAGTTGCTTCAATTTCTAAGGGTGAGTATCCGAGCATTTCAGCCCATATTTCATTCCGATATACTTTCCCTGTAATTAAATCGGAATCCCAAATGCCTAATCTTGCTGCAGACAATGCTAGCTCTAATCTTTCTTCACTTTCCTTCGCAATTTTCTCTGCCATTAGCCTGCCCTTATTTTCGTTTTGAATTCTTAATAAATGAATTTGTACATTCTTTCTTAATTGCCTGTTCCATAAAAAAGTTCCCGCAATAAATAGAATTATGATTGAAAGTACATACCAAAAATAAGTGTAATACTTTTCTATTTTTTGTACTCTAATTTGATCATTGAAAATGAAGTTATCGAAATTTGCATTTTTCTCTATTAACCCAATTCTTTGATATAACTGGATCATGTTCTCAATTCTTAACTTATTAATATGTCCAATTTCAACTAAATCAGATTTAATAAGTTTTTGCATGTTTAGTGCTTCGTATACTAAATTCTCTTTTGTAATTCCTCTTTCTTTTACACCAGGTAAGGTTAAAATATAATCGCACATTTCATCTATATGAGACAAAGCATATTCCCAGCCCTTATTAGTGGCTCTTTTCATTGCGATTACTCTGTTTGTATTTTGATTAACCTCTTTTTCGGAAGTGAAAAATAAATCTCCATAAAAATCCACCCCATAATTTATAGGATTTAGTTCATTAATTTTATACCCGTCTTTTGCTAATTGGTATGGTTCAACACTAGAGTAACCAGTCATGGCGTCTGCATATCCATTGGTAATATCTTCATTCCTCCATGTATGCTCCAAGAATGTAATTTTATTTAGATCTATTTTCTGACTGCTTAACAATGCCCTTAATTGGATAAGCCCTTGTTCTTGAGCTACCATTATTTTTTTGCCAATTAGATCGCTTGGTTGTAAAATATTTTTCTCTTTTAAACTAATAATAATGTATGGAGAGTGTTGGAATATAGAAGAAATTAAAACAATTGGTTTACCCTTTGCTTTCATTTCAATTAACTCAGAAGAAGATACACCGTAAGCATTTTCGTTGTTTAGAACATAATCTATTGGAGGCTCTTTTGAACTTCCTTCAATTAGCTCTATGTTGATACCTTCTTGGAGATAATATCCTTTTATTTGTGCGGCATAAAACCCAGCAAATTGAAATTGATGAAGCCATTTTAATTTTAATTTAACTCGATCCTCCATTAAACCACGAGTATCTCCTTTGCTCAATATTGGAAATATTAAGAGGAGTAGAATGAATGAAAGGGTTCGTTTTAACATGACTAGCTTCACTAATAAAGATAATAATTAATTCTTTATAGCAATAAAAAAGGTCAAGAGTTAAACTCTTGACCTTTTTAAATATGGGTGATTGTTATTATTTCATTGCTACAAGATTCACTTGCATTTCGAATTCATCGTCGATTGCTTTATCTCCAATTCCTTCAATAAATGATTTTGAACCGTATTTAATGTCGAATTTTGTACGGTCAACTCTTATTGTAGCTATTGCTACTACTACATTTCCCTTTTTGCTAATTGAAGCTGGGAATGAAATTTCTTTTGTAATTCCTTTAATTGTTAATTTCCCGGTAATGGTTGTTCCATCTGCTTTTGTTTCAACACTAGTTATTTCGAAACTCGATTTAGGGTTTTTAGCAACACTGAAAAAGTCGTCTGATTTTAAGTGACCCACTAATTTATCTTTCCATTCTCCCTGTAAATCCAAGACTTCAATACTCGTCATATCGATTTCAAATTTTCCACCAGTAATTTTATCATTTGAAACAGTTAAAGAACCATTGTCTAATATTACTTTGCCATTATGTTGACCAGTAACTTTTTTCGCTAACCAAGTAACATTGCTTTTTGCAGCATCTACTTTAAATGATTCTGATTTTTTCGGTCCATTTGCGAATAATGTACCAGATAGGGCTAATGCCAAAATACTTAATGTGATTTTTTTCATAATTGTAATATCTAATAGTTATGTGTTTAAACACCTAATATTATGAAAAAGTTTCGAGTAATATAAAATTAATTGTAAGTAGCTGTAAATGAGAGATAAAAAATTACTCGCTTGTTTTTTTATCGGCAACAATGAATACATCAATAGTAAAACTATCGTCGATAGCATCTTCAACTCTGCCTTCGAATTCTTTTTCGGTTATGTCGCCAGAAGTAGTATATCGAATGTTGTAAAGATTTCGGTTAACTACTATATTTTTTGCATTTCCTTCAAAGTGACCATAATTAAATCCACCAACCATTGTAAAACGAATGGGTTGACGACGACCTTTTATGGTAAGGAATCCTATAACATCAAATGAATTACCAGATTTTGGCATTGTTTTGGTGATTTCAATTAAAGAGGTTGGGTATTTAGCTACGTCGAAAAAACTTTCTGTATTTAGAATAGTTACTGCTTTCATATTAACAATACCAGGTGGAATAGAACGAATCATAATAGCGGTCATATCCATTAGTATTTCTGAATTCTTTACTTTGTCATTATCTTCATTAACAAAACCACTTTTAATACGAAGTTCGCCATTATTAGCACCTCGACTAGTTTTAATATTCCAATTAATTTTAGAATTTCTTAAATCGATATCATACGTTGTGCCAGCTATTGTAAAGGATGGTTTATCAGTATGTTTATTAGTGGCGCTAATAGTGGATAACATTAATACTGCCGCTACTAATAATAAGGAATAATTGATTTTTTTCATAAACATAAAAGACAAAAGGCAAACGAGTTCGTTTGCCTTTCAAATATAATAAAAAAATATTTTTTTAAACTCCTTGTTCTGTATAGCTCTCTATAGGAGGGCATGCACAAACTAAGGTTCTGTCGCCATAAGTATCGTTTACGCGTGCAACAGAAGGCCAGAATTTATTATTCTTTACCCACGATAATGGGAAAGCTGCTTTCTGACGAGTATAAGAATGGTTCCACTCATTGGCAGTAATAACTGCTGAAGTATGTGGAGCATTTTTTAACACGTTATCAATTTTATCTGTAGTTCCGTTTTCAACCTCTTTTATTTCATTTCTAATAGAGATCATTGCATCGCAAAAACGATCTAATTCCGATTTAGGTTCTGATTCTGTTGGCTCAATCATTACCGTACCAGCAACTGGGAAAGAAACAGTAGGAGCGTGGAATCCATAATCCATTAAACGTTTTGCTATATCAGTAACTTCAATACCAGCATTTTTAAACATTCTGCAATCTAAGATCATTTCATGTGCACATCTTCCATTAGAACCAGAATATAACACTTGATAATCTTTTTCTAAGCGAGCTTTAATATAGTTTGCATTAAAAATGGCATATTTTGTTGCATTTGTTAATCCTTCTCCGCCCATCATTGCAATGTAGGCATGAGAAATTAACAAAATACTTGCCGATCCCCAAGGAGCAGCAGAAACAGCTGGGATTGCTTTTTCACCACCCGTTTTTACAATTGAATGTCCAGGTAAAAATGGTGCTAAGTGTTTTGCAACACCAATTGGTCCCATACCTGGTCCGCCTCCACCATGTGGAATGCAGAAGGTTTTATGTAGGTTTAAGTGACAAACATCCGCACCAATAGTAGCAGGACTAGTTAATCCTACTTGTGCATTCATGTTTGCACCATCCATATAAACCTGCCCACCATTTTCATG
>CALRIM020000055.1:0-17107 GCA_943360385.1 Rhizobium sp. Q54
CAAGAATCCAATAGAAACTGGAGTGTTTAACGATGCTGTTACCCAATTCGTTTGATCATTTAGATCATCACCTTGTAATGTAGCACCTGCTTGTCCAGATGGGCTAGTTACCCCTGATCCAGTCCAATGATCTGCTGTAACTCCATTTGTTGTGCCAAACACATATGTATTTGTAGCAACTGCATCCACAATATCTCCAACACTATTTTTCAATACAAATCCCATTGCAGTTCCAGAACCTGGTGTGAAATTACCTGCCGTTAATTTAAAAATTAAGTTTGCAGGATCATCTGCACCAGCTGTACTAAAGTGAATAATAACAACCCCATTTGGAGGAACAATTGTTCCTGCAGGGAATGTTAATGAACCTGAATAAGGACCTTCTGTTACAAATAGATATCCCGAAAGGTCTGCATTTGTACTTGTTAAATTAGAAATCTCTAAGTTGTCATCATACATTGATGTTGGCAATGCCGTTGGCCAAGTACATTGACTTCCATTAGCAATACCACAACCACCTGTGTAGTTGAAGAAGTTAAACTCTGTTATTCTAAATGGTTTGTCTTTTGTTGTACTTGCAGATAAAGATGCTGTTTGTCCAGGACTAATGTATTTATCAACTCCTGCGTTAACTCTAAAGTATTCATCTTGATAATTATCTGTTGCACTTATTGTAGAGTTTGCATGTATGCTATTATCCGTTGCTTCAATTTTAAAGCTTACAGAATTCTTGCCTTGAGCAGGAACAACTGCCGAATAAACATTACCTACATTAGTCATCAACATTGGTGTTTGTGGCACACCACCCGAAGTCCATAACAAGTTAACCGATGCAACACCTGTTGTATCTGTAACCGTAGCTGTTATAGTATGAGATACCGCCACGCATTGTGAATCTGGGTTAACAGAAACATTTAAAATGTTTGGTGGATAGTAATCTCCAGGAGGAGCTGGTACTATGTTTATTTCATAATCTTGAATTTCACCAAATGAATATGGATCACAAGGAGAAATATTTGTGCTTGTTTGATCAGCTTCTCTTACTCTTAATCTTGTTATACCTAAATTCGCAGTAATTGGAATTTTAACTGGTATTCTAGCTATAAATGGACCAGCTCCGATATTGTATACCTCAGCAATTTTCTCATTAGCATCAAATACACCATCACTGTTGTAATCAATCCAAGCACCAAAGTCATTTGAATTATATGTTCCTGCCGAAAACTCTATTGTATCGTTTTGGAATCTTTGGAAGGTAGCATTATATGTACTAAATGGTTTAAATGTATAATAAGGAGATGCTGATGCTCCATTAGCATCTACAATTGCACCAAATTTAACATACGATGCATAATCTCCAGATCCTGTACCTGAAGAATAACTACCAACGCAGTAATCATTTGATATTTTTCTGAATCCTGATGGATTTCCATTAGTAGCAACACGAGTAGTGCCTTCTATAGTAAAGCTTAGTAATTCTGCATCTAAAAGATTCGTTACTACCGCTGATGGACTAATATCAAACACTAACCATAAATAGTTACTATCAATAACCAAACTTGTGTTTTTGTTAAATGTGATAGTATCTGTAATTGTTACGGCTGTATCTACTAATGTACTTGTATTAAAGTTTTGATTGTTTCCTGTTTTGTATAACGAAACTTTAACAATGTCAGATTTTGTTGTAGTTCCTGTTAATGCAAACTTAATATTATTTAATTGTGCAGGACCTCCTGTGCTAGCCATGTTAATTCTAGCTCTAACTATCGGATTGCTTTTCGATCCTACAAATACCAAACCTTGTTGTTGATTTGTTACGTTACTTGCATATAATGCAGGAACGTTTATTAATCTATTTCCAACAGGAGCTGTTGTAGTTGGTACATATGGTAATCCTCCAATTGTTAATGAAGTAACCTCACCATCAATAAAGTTTCCAATTACAGCCGAGGCATTAACATCATATGTTAACCAGAAATAGTTTGTATCTGTTAATAATGCTTTGTTTCCTGTTATTGTAAATGAAGCTGTTGGTGTTGCTGTTCCATATAAACTAGTATCGGCAAAAACCTTACTTGTACCTGTGTAAAATATTTTAGCATTAGAAATATCTGCTAAAGATGTTGTACCAGATGTGTTTATATTAAATGTAGTAATAGGTAATTTAGTACCACAACCTGTTGTAACAACTGGTATACGAAGTACCGGTTGGTTTACAACATTTTTCAAAACGTCGCCAGTTACCTGATCCACATTTGAGTAAACATAATGAATTGGGTTTTCTACAACTCTTATTCTATAATCCTCTACTTCACCATATGTAAAAGTAGTACAAGAAGGGGTAATAGCTGTTGCACTCTCCACTTGAATTATTCTCATACGAGTTATACCTGTATCTGAAAGACAAGGGATTGTAAATTGATAACTAAGGTGATTACTTCCTGTTGTAGGAATTGTACCAGCAAAGAAACCTTCTCCTGCGTCTGTAAATAAACCGTTTTTATTGTAGTCAATAAAAACTGATACACCAGTACCATATCTTGTACCATCATGTATTGCTGCTACGTCGATTGTATACTTTTTATTTTGCTCAACTTCCATTGTTGGTACAAAAGAAGAATCTACAAAATTTGTGTATTGGTTTTTTGATAGTGGATTTGTTGTTATTGGCAAATCAGAACCGTTTGAGAACAGTGTATCATTACCACTAATAAGCATTACCATACCAATATTATCATCTGATGATGGCGATTGTGTTGAGTTTGCATCACAATAACCTAATTTAACATCGATGTAATCAATTTTAGTTAAAGAGTCAGCACCAGCAACGTTAGATGCTTTCAATTTAACTGTATATAATCCTTTTGCTGTGAAAACAACACTAGGATTTTTAGAATGTGAATTTGTACCGTTTACATAAGTAACAGTATTAGGTGTAAACGTCCAAGTCCAATTTGTAGGCAAGTTAACCGATTGGTCAGTTAATATTACTGTTGTAACTTTTCCACCAATTGTAGCTGTTGTTGTACTTGCAGAAAATGCTGGTGTTGGTGTAACTGGAGTTATAGCCAACACATTCACAGAACCACTTGCAGAACAAATTCCATTCGATGCAGTCACCGAATATGTAATAGTACCAGCTGTAGTTGGTGTTGCTGTTGGATTAACAACATTTGTTGCACTTAAACCACCACCAGTAGTTTGACTCCAAGTAGCACTAGAAACAGAAGCTGCTCCATTAATGTACATGTTTGGTCTTGCTAGAGGCGCTGCTGTCAATGTTGTTGAAGAACAAATTGTTGGTGCCGCTCCATCTGTTTGGTAATATGCATGTCCATTAAATGACGACGGCGTTTGGCGAACAAACCACTGATCCGCTGACGTACCTGATATACCATTAGCAAAACAAATATCAACAAGCACGTTTGATGTACCATCCCAAACAAATGGGGTAGTAAATTCGTGCTGATTAACTCCTAGTGTAGGTAAGTAATTAACTGGTCCGTATACTTGTGTTGAAGTAGATGGATTGACTAATGTTGTCAATGTATTTGGTACATAGTTAGACAGTTTCATGGTAAAACCATTTGCTGTTCTATTTGCACCTGTTGGAATAGGAGCAACAACCTCAAAACCTAGAGAGTTTATTGTTCCTGAACTAAATCCTAATGCAGATAACTCAGAAGCAGTTATTAAATACTGTTGTCTTCCGTTACCATAATACGTTGCATATGGTGATGCAATATTACTAAATGCAGCATTAACACCTGTTCCTGTTCCTAATTGAGCTTCGTTTGGTGATGTTACTTTTAATTGAACTGTTGATCCTAGTGAAATTGTATCTTCATCAACTGCTGCAGTAACTTTAAAGGTTTTGTCTTTATAAGTCGCACCTGCAACATTTATAGCGTTTTTATTTACACTTAAATCTACTACTCTAAATGAGTATGAAATTACACTGTCAATATATGCAGGTATAGTACCTTGATACTTATTACCTGTTGTATGAGCCATTAATATTGTTGGTTGACTCACCGCTGGTTTACCTAAAGACCAGATTATTGCAACCGAATCTAAACCACTAGCATCTGTTGCTGTCACATAAAATGTGTGACCAGTATTTAAACAAATATTTGGTAATGGGCGAATTGAGTCTAATGTAAATACAGGTGGTGTTAAATCACCTAAGTTTGGTATACCATCAAATTCGTCTGCACCAATATCAAATGATAACGCACCACCATTCGTTGAACCGATTGGTCCTGGGCGATTATCACCATCTATATCGTAGTTCAATCCTGCTATAATTCTTCCTTTAGATTCCAATAACGTTGGAACTCCTGTTGGAGCAATGTGCAAGTCTAATGAATCTGCGAATATTACATTTTCAGTAAATGAATTAGAATCTTTTAATGTTGCAGCTCTCCACAATGGGTCTAAGGTTGTGATATTTGTTGAACCAACTTGACCAATAAAGCCATTTGCACCTGCATTAATGTTATATACGTTGTTGTCTAATCTTACTATCTGTTGAGAAGGAACACCATTTATTGCAATACCAAAAGATCTGTGAGATCCACCACTATTTGGGTTTTTAACAGAGTTAGAAATAAAATTATTATTAATTCTTAAATCAAATACAGTACTAGCAAAATACATACCAGCCCAATGAGTTTCACTTGCTCTAGAAGGAGACCCAAACAAATTAATACTGTTATTATAAATATGATAGTTATTACCAGTTCCAAGAATTCTAATACCAACACCTCCATCACCAGATAATGAATTCCATCCATCACCCAACAAATAACTTATCATGTTATTTGCAATCGTGTCATTTGCATTATAGATTGCTGACGAGAATGCTATCCCTTTCGCTGCGTAACCACTAGTACCTGTATATCTAATAGTACTGATTTTATTTCCAATAACATTCGTATTAGTAACACCAGCACCAACCAAAATACCAATTGGGTTTGTTTCACCTGTTATGATGTTAAAAATTCTGTTATTATTAATTCTTGCTCCTGTAGCATAAGCAACGTTTATACCATATAATCTAATGTATTGTGTCGCTTCTGATGCACCTATTTGGTTATCAAGAATTCTTAAATTATCATATGTATTTGGATAACCAGCACTTATTGCATAGATACCGTGTTGTGCTGCTTTAATTTCATTATTTTTAATTAATAAATTATCGTGGTTTCTACCAGTAGTACCAGGTCCATTACCAGCAGCAATACCATAAGTAGTACCTGTTGTAGCACCCATAACAACACAATTTTGTATAATTATATCATTACATCCATTCAAGGTACCATTATCATTCAATTGAATAATAGATGTTGTACCTGTATTGGTGTTATTAAATACCAAGTTACGTCCTGAACCTGCAAAACTACCATCAATTGTTACTCTATCTACTTGGTTTAAACGAATTAAACCACCTGCAAACGAACCTCTAATAGTATCTATAGTTACAGATGCTGGAGCGATCGTTAATCTATAACCACCTGCACCTTGCTCATTAAATTCTTGTAAATCATTAGCAGCAGTTTCTGTTGTGTTAGATATAATTTCTGCTCTAACATTTTGTGTTAATATACCATCATTAATGGCTGCAAATAAACCACCTGGGCCAGTCAATGAAGTATATGTTCCACCTGTACCAACTGTAACAGTCGCAGCAATTGGGCTTAATACTCTGTACTCACTAATTGTACCTGTTAATGGGAAATTTGCAGTAACTAGCGCAACCGAAGTTGGTGCTGTTGCAAAAGTACCTCCAGATAAATTAACATTTGGTGTTGTAGCATTATCTTGCGCAATAACAAAATACTGAACGGTATCACCCGCGATTAACGGTGGATTTAACAACGAATAGTCTATTGTAAAGCTAAATGGCGACACAGAACTACTTGTTTCAGCATACTTCCATCCAGATGTACCTGATGTATTGTCGATATATGTGTTGTTAACATTTGCTCTTTTTCTGTAATATACTCTAGGCTTACTTGTAGTTGTATTAACTCCAGATACGTCAGCTATACTAGCAGTAAAAGTTCTGTTTGTTAACTGTCCTGTTTTTGTTAGTGGTGTATAAGAAACAGTTGGGCCAGTAACATCTAACGTTGCTGCTGTATATGTTCCTTCATACGCACCAATATCAGGGGTACTTGCATTTCTTGTTATTCCAGCATAGTCATCACTAACACTAGCAATAGACACACCACCCGACTCTATTTGTGTAGGAGTAGTTGTATTAATAGTTAAGTCATATGGTGCTGTAGTAGCGTTTGTAAATGCTACGTTTTCTGTAACCGCATTCGCATCTCTACCAGTCATTCTAGCTTTGTAAAGAACCAAAGTAGAATCTTTATTAGTACCGTCATAGAAAATCAACGATCTTCCACTTGGAATACCAGCATACAATAAGTTATTATTTATTGTATTAGAAATATTCAATAAACTAGTAGAACCTGATCTTCTAAACGCAGATGTAAAACCAGTACCTTTTGAAGTAACATCGGTTACAATTATATTATTTTTTAAATCTAACGTTCCAGAAGTTGCTGTTGCACTAAGAGTATGGAATATACCAGATGCACCAAAATTTGTTCCAGAAGAAGTACCTGTTAAATAAATAGTATTGTTATATACATTTATTTTTGAAGTAGCAGAAGTAGCAGTAATACTTATCCCTCTTAACGCATCTGTAGCAGCAGATGTGATAGGCGCTTTTAAATCTGATATAATGTTGTTATAAATAGCATGAACAGCACCTGCTGTTCCACCACTTATTGCAATACCATAAGCAGATGCACTAGCATTATTACCCGTTAAATTATATATTTTATTTTTATAAATTTTAACATCATAACCAGCTGCAGATAATATACCATAAGCTAAAGAAGAACCACCCGTAGTAGTAATTCCACTAATATCATTGTTATATACCTCTGTAGATACTCCTGCAGTTGTTCCTATGTTTAAACCGTAGTTCGTTGTAGATCCTGTATAATTAGCAATAGTATTACCAAAAATTTTAGATCCCGTGTTACCCGAGCCAAATGAAATACCTGTTACCGATGAAGATCCACCAGTATAATTTGTTAACGTATTATTAGATATTATTACTTGTTGAGCTAAAGCTGTACTTTGATTAATACCAGTAAGAACTGTAGCTCCTGTAACTGTTAAGTTCGAAAAGTTATTATTAGAAATGGTTGTCGTTCCACCAAATGCAGATGTAGTCGTGTTAAAGTATCCAAAAACAGAACCACCAACTCCAGTTTTATTAATTAAGCCTGTTGTTGCATTATTTGTAATGGTAGAGTTCATTGTACCATTACTATTATATATTAAATAATGTGTTGCGGTAGAATTAATAGTACTTGCACCAAAAGTGTTATTTGTAATAGTAACACTATTCAAAGCCAAGCCTGGTTGGTAGATATTAGCAGAGGTTCCTGTAACAGCACCTGTTGTACTAACTACCGTATGATTATTACTTAACAATGCTGTAGTAGTAGAAGCCGAATATATATTATAAGTTGTACTGTTTGCTCCTGCTAATCTTACAGATGTTACAGTGTCTCCTGTAATAGTAACGTTTCCTGTGTTTGAAGCATATATACCGCCGATCAAACTTGTACTTGTTGTTTGGGTAACAGTTACCTTATTATAGTTTGCCGTAAAGTTTGCTAAAGTTCCAGAAGCAAATATCCCCATGTTTTGAGTTGCATTTGCAGTTCCACCTAATGCGTTGTTAACAGTATTGTATGAGGCCTTACTATTATTATTATTAATTAAAGCGATACCAAAACAATTGAATCCTGTTACGGCACCAATATTTGTAATGGTATTTCCGGTAGCATATGAACTACCACCAATATCATTGTTTTGATCGTATAAATTATACGGATATGTAGCAGCGAAACCAGCGAAGTAAATACCGATTGCTGTTTTAGTAATTACGTTGCTAAATATATTATTGTTACTGTGTAAATCACCAACGCTTGTTAATGTTAATGCTGTAGCAGATGTAGCTGTTTGGTGACCAGCAAAAATTCCAATCGAAACGTTTGAAGCTACCTTGCTCAATGTTATACTACAATTTTTAATTGTATTGTTTTGGCAACCATCAAAAGGTGCCGTACCCGATAAATTAACTAAAGCAATTCCCGATTCCATAGAACCTGGTGCTTTTGTATTTGTATCCACCATACTAATACCGTCGATGGTAACATAATCAACACCAGCTAAAATAAAAATTCCATCTGTTGCTGTGTTTGTTCCAACAAAAGCCGTAAACAAAGGATTTGCACCTACCGTACTTGGCGATTTCTGAATCACCAATGGTGTGGTTGCACCCAAGGATGAATTAAGGGTCGTACTACCTAAAACATAACCACCAGTTGGCGCCGTTTCAGTATGACCTGCAACAATGTTAATTGTTACACCACCAGCACCTATCCCGTTTGTGTTGAGAGCGGTAATTGCTGCTTGTAATGTAGTGTAATTGTCGGGACCCGTTCCTAGAGGGTCAACCGTTTTAGTGCCAATTAATGCTTGTGCATTTGCGGAAATTGCAAACGCCGTAAATAATACAAGCAGTAGTAATTTGGACCTAATTAGTTGGTAAAAATTAAACTTCATAAACGTTGTTTTTTAGTATGGTATTTTTTTATTTTTTCCGAACGAATTCGCCATAAAATGATATATTATCATATGTATGGTTTTGCAATTTATAAATTAAATAATCTTATTGCAAAATATTTATTACAAAGCAATTTTGTGTTCTAGAGCTATTTTATTGCGTTTTTAACCCGTTTAAGAGATTTTTCCTATAAAACACATTTATATAATTTTTATGAATTATAATATGTATAAAAATTAGACAAAAAAACTTTTTAACTTTTTTTTAATCCTATTTTAACTTTAAAATCAATCTGCAATTTGTTTCAACCGTGCTTTAATTAATTTTTTTGATCCAGATAAAATCTATTATGAAGATTAACCATAATCTTTATGATTTGCTCCATCTTCCTTTTTCATACCGTACAATAAAACCATTTACTTCTTATCTGTAATTCTTGTTTATAGTTATCAATAATTCAATATTAATTAATTGAATATCAATATTTTACGAAAAAAGTTAGCAAAATACATTACTATTATAATAATTATGTTTCGTTTGCATTACTATTAATAATTTCCAATGAAATTCTATGTTTTTGATTGTTACATTTTAATTCAAAAAATCAAAAAGAAAACATAATTCTGATTAGAACTCTTAATTGGTTAAGTTAATTTTCAGATTATATATTAAACGTGCTTTCTGTGATTCTCAGTTGGTAATAACATAGGTAAATACTTGTATCGAGAATAGTCAAATTAAGTATATAATTTTTGATTAAAATAAGTCAAATAAATATGTACTAAATTCTAGAGTTTCTTAAATATAAACAGAGCTAAATTTGCTTGTTATATACTAGTTATATACTATTTTTAAAAAAGGGTAAATATTATAAAAAAGGTTCCACATGAAACAATCTAGACTTTGGATCTGGGACATGAGATATCCTGAAATATCTGGGCTAGAATATGAGCGAAGGAGACTATCCTTTTTATATGAAGTATAAATCCAAAAAAGGTTCCACATGAAACAATCTAGACTTTGGATTTGGGACATAAGTTATTAGTGAAATATCGGAGCAAGGCTAGAGTGATGGTGACTAACCTTGTTCTAAGCACCTTTACATTAAGATAAATCAAAAAAAGGTTCCACGTGAAACGAGATAGACTTTGGATATGGGACATGAGATATCGGTGAAATATCGGAGCAAGGCTAGAGTGATGGTGACTAACCTTGTTCTAAGCCCCTTTACATTAAGATAAATCCAAAAAAGATTTAACGTGAAACGATCTAGTCTTTTGTTATGGGATATGAGATATCCTGAATATAGGGACTAGACAATGAGTGTTGATACCAACCTTGTTGTAAATCCTTTTACATGAAGTATAAATCAAAATAAGGTTCCACGTGAAACAATCTAGACTTTGGATATGGGACGTGAGATATCCTGAATATAGGGACTAGACAATGAGTGTTGATACCAACCTTGTTGTAAATCCTTTTACATGAAGTATAAATCAAAATAAGGTTCCATGTGAAACAATCTAGACTTTGGATATGGGACGTGAGATATCGGTGAAATAGCGGGGCTAGACTATGAGCGATAAAGATTAAACTTGTTGTAAATCTTTTTACATGAAGTATAAATCAAAATAAGGTTCCACGTGGAACGATATAGACTTTGGATATGGGACGTGAGGTATCTATGAAATAGCGGGGCTAGACTATGAGTAGGAGGGTTGATCGTTTAACAAGTATGAACATCTCACAAGGAGAATAAAGAAAATAGTATCTTTGCTAGCTGAAACAGGAAAATAATGTTTCACGTGAAACAAAGTAGTGGAATGAATCAAAAATATAATGTAATAGTAGTTGGTGCTGGGCATGCAGGCTGTGAAGCAGCAGCAGCGGCGGCTAATTTAGGATCAAAAGTATTGCTAATTACAATGAACATGGGTGTAATAGCTCAAATGTCGTGTAATCCTGCAATGGGTGGTGTAGCTAAAGGCCAAATTGTTCGTGAGATAGATGCAATGGGTGGCTATTCTGGAATAATATCCGATAAAAGTACTATTCAATGGAGGATGTTAAATAGATCTAAGGGTCCTGCTATGTGGAGTCCAAGGACTCAAAACGACAGAATGAGGTTTGCTGAAGAATGGAGATTGGCACTTGAACAAACTCCTAATGTCGATTTTTGGCAAGACATGGTAACGGAAGTAAAGGTGGTAGACGGAAAAGTTTGTGGGGTAAAAACTTCTTTGGGTGTGGAATTCGATGCGGAGGCTGTAGTATTAACAAATGGAACATTCTTAAATGGTGTGATTCATATTGGTGAAAAAAAATTCGGTGGCGGTAGAACTGGTGAAAAAGCTGCAACTGGACTTACTGAACAATTAGTGGGTTTAGGATTTGAATCTGGAAGGATGAAAACAGGTACTCCTCCAAGAGTAGATGGAAGAACTCTCGACTATTCTAAAATGGAAGAACAAAAAGGGGATGAGGATAGGGGACAGTTTTCTTACTTAGAAATAGAAAGACCAACAGAGCAGAGAAGTTGCTATATAACGTATACGAATGAGGCTGTACATGAAACACTAAAAGAGGGTTTTGAAAAATCTCCAATGTTCACTGGTAGAATAAAAGGATTGGGGCCAAGATACTGCCCATCTATAGAAGATAAAATAAATAGGTTTGCAGAAAGAGAACGTCACCAGATATTTGTGGAACCAGAAGGTTGGAACACGGTTGAGATATATGTAAATGGTTTCTCTACTTCATTACCAGAAGATGTGCAATACAAAGCTCTAAGATTAATACCCGGTTTTGAAAATGCTAAAATGTTCAGACCTGGTTACGCTATAGAATATGACTATTTCCCACCAACACAACTTAGCTTAACCTTAGAGACAAAATTAGTCGAGAATTTATACTTCGCTGGACAAATAAACGGAACTACTGGATATGAAGAAGCAGCTTCACAAGGTTTTATTGCTGGTATAAATGCTCATTTAAAAATAAATGAAAAAAATGCGCTAATAATGAGTAGAGCTGAATCTTATATTGGGGTATTAATAGACGACCTAGTTACAAAAGGTACTGAAGAACCTTATAGAATGTTTACATCTAGAGCAGAACATAGGTTACTTTTAAGGCAAGATAATGCAGATATAAGATTAACAAAATTATCTTATGATCTTGGTCTAGCATCTCAAGAAAGGTTAGATCGCATGAACGAAAAAGTTGTTAATGCCAATTCAATTATCAAATACCTAAAAGATAAAAGTATTGACCCAAGCGAAATAAATACTATATTAGTAAACAAAGGTACCAACGAGATACCGCATAGTGTAAAAATGCATAATCTTTTACTTCGACCACAAGTTGATATAAAGGATTTAATAAATGCAGATCCAACATTAAAAGAGTTAGTACGTTCTATGAAAAACGAAGATATTGAACAAGCTGAAATTAATGTGAAATATGAAAGCTATTTGGAGAAGGAAATGGAGATGGTACAAAAATTAAAAAAACTGGATGATAAAATTATAAATCCAGAATTTAATTATCATAACCTAATATCCCTATCAAAAGAAGCAAGAGAAAAACTAATGAAGATTAAACCTCGTACATTAGGACAAGCATCAAGAATATCTGGAGTATCTCCAGCGGATGTAAGTGTACTAATGGTACATTTAAATAGTTAACTAATTAATATTCAGTAATATAAATAATAAAATGAGATTTAGAGCCCTTGTACTATTATTATTACTGAGCTCATGTACAACAACAAAAAATGCGGGAATTAGCACCGAAGTTATTGCTAAATGTACTTACAAAGTTGGCGACCAGGCAAAATTTGAAAGCACGAACCCAAATTATTCTGAAATAATAGTAAAAGGACGTGTCAAAAAATATGTGGTAGGGCGTAGCTATGTCCTCATTTTAAGAAAATAATAAATATTAATTCATTATCACTTATTATTGTAGTAATGAAATACGATAAATTATTACTGCAAATAATACTATTCTCCTATACATTCTTTTTAATTTCCTGTGCAAACATGGTTAGTCCAACAGGGGGACAAAAAGATGAAGTAGCTCCTATATTGCTAAAATCAAAACCAAAAAATTTAAGTACAAATTTTAACGGTAAAAAAATTGAATTAACTTTTAATGAATATATAAGTCTTAAAGATATTCAAAACCAATTAATTGTAAGTCCTGGTGATGTTACTGTAGAAGTTAAAAAAAAGGGGAAAGTAATAACACTAGAACTAGATAAAACTCCAAAAGAAAATGCTACCTATATTATAAATTTTGGTGATGCTATAACTGATTATACAGAAAATAATATTACAAAAGATTTTAAATATATATTCAGTACTGCTGATGTAATAGACTCATTACAAATATCTGGACATATAGTTGATGCAATAAAAAAAGAAAAAGTTAAAGACGTAATCATTTGTCTTTACAATACTTTCGAGGATTCAGTAGTATATAAACGAAAACCTGATTACACAGTTCGTTCAAACGAAAATGGAATATTTTTATTTACGAATTTAAAAGCTGGAACATATAAATTATTTTTTATTAAAGAATCTAATAACAATAAAATATATGATTCTCAAGAAGAAGAAATTGGTTTTATAGATAGTACTTTAACTCTTCAAAAAAACCTAAAGTTAAATGAATTAATTTTATTCACCGAAAAACCAACTCAAAGAAAATTATTAACAAAATCTATAAGTTATCAAAAAGTTGAACTTCTCTTTAATAAAAAAAATAATATTGAATTAATAGGTCTAGATAAAAGTATTGATACCATAATTTATTCGAAAAATAAAGATTCTATAATTGTGTATTATAAAGCTATGCCAGACACATCATTTTTATATATTTCTGAAAATAATAAAACGGATACTATAAAAATTAAATTTCCTAAAAGTGCTAAAAAAGGAGATTTTGTAATTGCTGCTGAAAATAAAATTATAGGTAATAATCTATTAATAAAATCTTATGATTTATTTACTATTAATCAATTAGACTCATTAACACTATATGAAGACTCCATAAAAGTTAAATTCAGTTTAACAAAAACAAGTTTCAATAATTTCATTCTAAATTATAATTTCAACAAAGAAAAAAGTTACATCTTAAAAATTGCCGATAGTGTTTTCAAATCATATCAGGGCAATTATAATAAGGAGATATACTCAAGAGTAACATTTTATAAAGAAGAAGAATTAGGCACTTTAAAAATTAACGAGGTTCAAAAAAACAATATATACGAATTGCTTAATGAACAAAATGAGGTTGTGAGAAGATCTGTTATAAAAGATGAAACAACTATAGAATATAAAAATCTTTTACCTGGTAGTTATCGATTAAAAATAATTTCTGATATAAATAAAAATGGTATTTGGGATACTGGGAATTATTTACAGAAAATTCAACCTGAAAAAATAATTTATTATAATAATCCTATAAAAGTAAGAGCTAACTGGGACTTAGAAATTCAATTACTTATTCCTTAAACCAATCGCTGTACATCATATAATTTGTAGGTAATTTATTTAATAAGGCACGTTGATCATCAGTTATTGGTTTAATTTTCTTAGCTGGCGTACCTGCATATAAAAAACCAGATTCACAAACACTGTTTTCTAAGACAACTGAACCAGCTGCAATAATTGTAAATTCTTCGAGTATTGCATTATCCATAACTATTGCACCCATACCTATAAGAACATGATCTTTAACTATACAGCCATGAACTAGTGCATTATGTCCAATAGATACATCATTACCTATTGTAGTAGCTGCCTTTTCGTATGTACAATGAATGATGGCACCATCTTGAATGTTAGTTCTAGCTCCAATTTTTATTGAATTTACATCACCTCTAATTACGGTGTTAAACCAAACACTGCAATTATTACCTAAAACAACATTACCTACTATTGTAGCATTTTCTGCAATCCAGCAATTTTCTGGAATGGTTGGAAAAATATTTTTTACTGGTAAAATTAATGGCATATTACAAACCTAGTTTTTTAGAAATATCTAACATTTTTAATATTGGTGCTTTTGCATTTTCTATTAATTCTGAAGATAAAGTAACTTCAGGTAATTCAAACTTTAAACAATTATACAATTTTTCTAATGTATTTAGTTTCATATGTGGGCAATCATTACAAGCACAATTATTATTAGGTGGTGCTGGTATAAATTGTTTAGTTGGATTTGCTAAAATCATTTGATGTAAAATTCCAGATTCGGTAGCAACTATATATGAGTTTGAATTATCTGTTTTTGTATAATTTAATAATGCAGTAGTAGATCCTATAAAGTCGGCAATTTTTAAAACTGATTCTTCACATTCTGGATGTGCAATTAATTTAGCATTTGGATGACGTTCTTTTAATTTAGTAATTTTTTCTAATGAAAATATTTCATGTACCATACATGCACCATTCCATAAAACCATATCTCTACCAGTTTTTTTAATAATATATGCTCCTAAATTTTTATCAGGTGCAAATATAATTTTCTGATCCTTTGGTAAACTTTCAACAATTTGTACTGCATTACTTGAAGTACAAACAATATCACTTAAAGCTTTAATGCCTGCAGAACAATTTACATAAGTAATTACTATATGGTCTGGATACTTCTTTTTAAATTCTAAAAATAATTCTGGTGGACAAGTATCTGCTAAAGAACAGCCTGCTTTTAAATCGGGCAATAATACTTTTTTATTAGGTGATAAAATTTTGGCAGTTTCTGCCATAAAATGAACACCTGCAAAAACGATAATATCTGCATTTGTTTTAGCAGCTTCTTGAGATAAGCCTAAACTATCACCAATATAATCTGCTATATCTTGTATATCAGAATCTTGATAATAATGTGCAAGTATAACAGCATTCTTTTCTTTTTTTAATTTTTCAATTTCAAAAAATAAATCAAGTGTTGGATCAACTGCAATATCCAAATATCCATTTTTATTTAATTCAACTAAATTTATCTGTTCCATAATTTTTTCGATTTTCAAATGTGGACATTATTAACGTCTTATTAAAATCATCATTTATTTTTAAAAGAATTTGGTGATGATGATTAGGGTGTTGGTAAGCATCGATTATGTTCAAATTGTTAACATAAAATTATTTTTAATTACTTATCAACAAGCTATCAACATAATTACTTATTCAAAGCATTGATTTTAAGTTAGATTTATTTTCCTCATTTTTTGTTAGAACTTGTTCCGTTAAGAACGTTAGCCCACAAAAAATGTTGATATCATGTAGATAACCTCGCAAATAAATGTATAATTAACCAACAACTTTATGATTTTGGTCAGCCATAAAACTTATTCTACCGTTACTCACAACTTACTAACGTTGTAGGTGGGGTTGTTAACACCTTTTTTAGTATCGGGAATCGGGAATCGAGTATCGGGATAATTAAATAATTTTAAAATTAACTCGATACTCGATTCCTGATTCCCGATACTATATTATTTGTAACTTTGTTCCTCCAATATTGTTTCAGTTAAATGAAAAAGACAGATTTTTTGGTAATTGGCTCTGGTATAGCAGGTTTAAGCTTTGCACTTAAAGCGGCAACTCTTGGAAAAGTGTGCATTGTTACTAAATCTAATGAAGATGAATCTAATACAAAATATGCACAAGGTGGTGTAGCTGTTGTAATAGATAAAGATGATTCTTATGAGAAACACATAGAAGACACTTTAATTGCCGGGGATGGTTTGTGTAAAGAGCGTATTGTAGAGTTGGTAGTAAAAGAAGGTCCAGAGAGAATACAAGAAATAGTTAACTACGGGACTAAATTTGATAAAGATCAAAAAGGGGAATATCATTTAGCCAAAGAAGGTGGACATTCGGAACATAGAGTACTACATTTTAAAGATATAACGGGCTTTGAAATTGAAAAAGTACTATTAGAACAAATTCACAAAAATCCGAACATAGAAATTCTTACTCATTATTTTGCAGTTGATATAATTACAGAGCATCATTTGGGTAAAGAGGTTAATAAATCAACAGAAGACATTCATTGTTATGGTATTTATGCTTTAAATACTAATACAGATGAAATAGAAAAGATATTATCGAAGGTTACTGTAATGGCATCTGGTGGTGCTGGTCATATATATAGTACAACCACAAATCCTACAATAGCGACTGGTGATGGTATTGCGATGGTTTATAGGGCAAAAGGAAAAATGAGAAACATGGAGTTTATCCAGTTTCATCCAACGGCTTTATATCATCCTGGAGAATACCCAAGTTTTTTAATATCTGAAGCTGTTAGAGGACATGGAGGAATCTTAAAAAACAGAAAAGGTGAAGCTTTTATGGATTCTTATGATTCAAGAGCGTCATTAGCACCAAGGGATATTGTTGCAAGAGCAATAGATTCTGAAATGAAAAAATC
>CALRIM020000056.1:0-17038 GCA_943360385.1 Rhizobium sp. Q54
CTCGGCAAACTCTACCCCGACGAACGTTTCGAGGTACTCGGAAGGTTTGACAATGCAGACATACGAGGCTGCAATTTGCTCGTTAATTAGTGTGCTCGTTGTTCGTGTGCTCATGATTCGTGTGCTCGTGTGCTCATTAACATATTAACACATTATCACATTAACATATTAATAAAAAGTATTGTTTCTTTCCTTTCTGTGCCACTATAAACTTTTCATTAATCAAGGAAGTTTGATCTACCAATAAATCTACATTGTTAATTTTTTCTTTATTAATAGAAACACCGCCGCCTAAAATCATTTTTTTAGCTTCTCCTTTTGATGGAAAAACACTTGATTTTTCTGCAAGTAAATCAACAATATTGATACCTGTAAATAGTTCTTGCTTAGATATATTAAATTGAGGAATTCCTTCGAATACTTCTAATACTTCTTCGTTGTTAAGTCTTTTCAAAAACTCCAAGTCGCCCGTTCCAAAAAGGAATTCAGAGGTTTTTATAGCCATCTCAAGAGCTTCCTCCCCATGTACTCGAGTAGTTATATCGTTGGCTATTGCTTTTTGCAAAGTCCTTAAATGAGGTGCAGCATCGTGTTCTGCTTCCAGTTTTTCAATATTATCTTTTCCTAATAGAGTGAAAATTCTGATGTACGATTTTGCATCAGCATCTGTTGTATTCAACCAAAATTGGTAAAATTTATACGGACTAGTTCTTTTAGGATCTAGCCAAACACTACCACTTTCTGTCTTCCCGAATTTAGTACCATCTGCCTTTTTAATTAATTGTGTAGTTAAGGCATAAGCAGTACCTGCATCTTTTCTACGAATAAATTCTGTACCAGTAACAATATTCCCCCACT
Organism: Rhizobium sp. Q54; assembly: GCA_943360385.1. Lineage (GTDB taxonomy): Bacteria > Bacteroidota > Bacteroidia > Sphingobacteriales > Sphingobacteriaceae > CAJBVG01. Next base: position 859 of record CALRIM020000056.1, read on the forward strand.
GATCCGAACCACCCATTTGAACTAAGCAGTTGTTATGTTTCCACAAATAATAAAAATCATATCCCTGAACCAATTGGTAAGAAAATTCTGTGAACGACATTCCTGTATCGCCTTCCAAACGTTTCTTCACAGAATCCTTGGCCATCATGTAATTTACAGTGATATGTTTACCAGCATCGCGAATAAAATTTAAAAAAGAAAAGTTCTTAAACCAATCGTAATTATTTACCATTACCGCGGCATTGTTTGCACCCGATTCGAAATCCAAAAATTTAGAAAGCTGCTTTTTTATACAATCCACATTATGGTTTAAACTTTCTTCATCCAATAAATTTCTTTCTTCCGATTTGCCAGAAGGATCGCCCACCATACCTGTTGCACCACCTACCAATGCATATGGCTTGTGTCCAGCGCGTTGAAAATGAATTAATGTCATAATTTGCACCAAATGCCCTACGTGTAAAGAATCTGCGGTTGGATCGAAACCGATATATCCAGAAGTTATTTCCTTACTCAACTGTTCTTCAGTACCTGGCATAATATCATGCAACATGCCTCTCCACTTAAGTTCTTCAACAAAATTCGTGTTCATTGGTTATTTCATTAATTTAGGCTTCAAATATAGTAAATACACACAGGGGAATGAACTACTTATCACATTATTATTTCGATCAGAAAAATCCTGACCCTTATTATATTTTAGGCATTGCACTCCCAGATTTAACGAAGAATCACCATAGACGTTGGAATATGCACCCTCATAAATACCTAGCGGAATATGAGAACAAGCCTATTTTTCAATCAATATATAAAGGATGGGAACGACATTTAGTTGTTGACCACTTTTTTCATGAATCGCCTTTTTTTAGAGAAAAATCGAATATGATTACGGAACGAATGCGTACGATTCCGTTTGAGAACAATAAGGTGAAACCCTTTATGATTGGACATATTGGGCTAGAATTGATGTTAGATACCCTACTTATCAAAAATAAAAAAATAGATGGGACTAAATTCTATGAGCAATTGGAAAAATGTGACATTAACGAAATTGTTAAATTCCTAGAAATCAACGGAATTGAGAACCCAGCTTCTTTTACTACCTTTTTCGAGCGATTTTCTACTATCCAATATTTATTAAGCTACCAAAGTAATGAAAGCATTGTTTATGCGTTAAACAGAATACAATTTCAATTAAACCAGCAATTTTTCACCGAAAATGATGTCAGATTATTACATCATCACATTGCAGATTTAATGGATATCGTAGAAAACGATTATCTTTTTATATTTGAAGACATTGAGGCACATTTAGCAAATGAGAAATAAATCATTACTTACCCTTTTAATTTGTTTAGTTACCGTTTCTGCATTTTCTCAAAGTAGGAAATACAGCAACGAATTCTTATCTCTCGGAGTAGGTTCACGTGCCTTTGGTATGTCGAATGCTGCTGTTGCTTCTACAAATGATGTACATGCAGGATATTGGAATCCAGCTGGATTAACACAAATGACGGGGAATATGCAGTTGGGATTGATGCATGCTGAATATTTTGGTGCAATTGCGAAATATGATTATGGTGCTATCGCTTATAAAATTGATGAAAAATCTAATTTTGGTGTCTCTATAGTACGATTTGGAGTTGATGATATTCCGAACACAACTGAATTAATTGATGCTGGGGGAAATATTAATTACGATAGAATAAGTTCTTTTTCGGCAGTTGATTACGCCTTTATTGGTACTTATGCTCGTAAAATGAAAAATGAGCGATTAAGTGTTGGGGGAAATGTGAAAATTATAAACAGAAGAGTGGGCGATTTTGCAAAAGCATGGGGATTTGGATTAGACCTTGGTGCACAATACAGAATGGAACATTTTACATTTGCTGCCATGGCACGCGATATTAGTACCACATTCAATACTTGGTCTTATACCTTAAATGATGCTACTAAAGAAGTGTTTACTAGAACAGGGAATGAAATTCCAGAAAATTCGATAGAAATTACGAATCCTAAATTAATTCTAGGGGCAGCCTATCAAACAAAAATCACCTCTAAGTTTGGGTTACTTGCAGAAATAGATGCAGATATAACTACCGATGGGCAACGAAATGTGTTAATTTCTGCAGATCCTGTAAGCATTGATCCACATGTTGGATTAGAGTTGGACTATCGCAAAATTGCTTTCTTAAGAGGTGGTGTAGGGAACATTCAAAAAACAACAGATTTTGATGGTACAAAAACGACCATTGTACAACCAAATTTTGGAGTTGGGGTTAAACTCAAAAATGTGAGCATCGATTACGCCTTAACTAATATTGGTAATCTTTCTGATGCCTTGTATTCAAATATTTTCTCATTAAGAATAGATTTCTTCCAAAAGAATTAAAGGGTTCTCGCAAAGGAGCTGAGCTTGCGCTAAGGGCGCTGAGAAATGTGGCATCAATACTATTTTCTTTGCGAACTTTGCGATTTCTTTGTGCGCTTTGCGTGAAATAATTTTAGGCAAACTTTTCGTAAAGAATGTTAAGAAATAGTATCTTCACAAAATGAACATTGAATCAGCAAAAGCCCGTATTGAGGAGCTTTCGAAGGAACTACATCGACATAACTATTTATATTATCAGCAATCATCTCCAGAAATATCGGATAGAGAATTCGATTTGTTATTGGAAGAATTAATTTCGTTAGAAAAAGAATTTCCATCACTTTTAAAAGACGACTCTCCTAGTCAGCGTGTTGGAGGCACCATTACCAAAAATTTTAAAAACGTTGTACATAAATACCCAATGCTTTCGCTAGGCAATACCTATTCGGAGCAGGAATTAATAGATTTTGATGGAAGAATAAAAAAAACAATTACCGAAGATTTTGAATATGTATGTGAGTTAAAATACGATGGGCTCGCCATTGGATTAGCCTATGAAAATGGCAAACTAAAACAAGCAGTAACCCGTGGTGATGGTAATAAAGGAGACGATGTTACAACGAATGTGCGCACCATCAATACGATTCCGATTGTATTGCAACAAGGCGATTATCCGGATGAGTTTGAAATACGCGGAGAAATTTTTATGCATCGAAACACCTTCGATGAATTAAATAGAGAACGAGATGAAATTGGAGAGCCTCCTTTTGCAAATCCACGAAATTTTGCTTCGGGAACCCTTAAAATGCAGGACTCTCGAGAGGTTGCTAAAAGAGGATTAGATTGTTATTTATATTTTCTTTTGGGGGATAAATTAAATTTTAGCACCCACCACGAGAGCTTAATAAAAGCAAAGGAATGGGGATTTCAAGTATCTCCTACCTATAAACTATGTAAAAATATAGAAGAGGTTTTCGAATACATTAAACATTGGGAAACGGCGAGAGAAAATTTAAGTTTTGAAATCGATGGAATTGTTATAAAAGTAAATCGATACGATCAGCAAAAAGAACTGGGCTTCACTGCAAAATCACCACGATGGGCCATTGCCTATAAATTTAAAGCGGCAGAAGTAGAAACAGAATTACTATCTGTAGATTATCAAGTTGGAAGAACTGGAGCCATTACGCCTGTGGCAAACCTCGCCCCTGTACTGCTTGCTGGCACTACTGTTAAGAGGGCATCGTTACATAACGCAGATCAAATTGAGAAATTAGATTTACATGAACATGACGTTGTAAAAGTAGAAAAAGGAGGAGAAATTATTCCAAAAATCACTGGAGTAAATTTCGAAAAAAGAAAACCTGGATCAAGTAAAATTCAATACATTACTCATTGCCCAGAGTGCAATTCATTACTAGTTCGCAAAGAAGGAGAAGCCCAACATTATTGTTTAAATGAAGATGCATGCAAACCTCAAATTGTAGGTAAGATGCAACACTTCACCTCTAGAAAGGCAATGAACATTGATAGTTTGGGCGACGAAACTATTGAACAATTATTTAATGCAGGTTTATTAACTGGAATTGCAGATATCTTTAGGTTGAAGGATAAGGAACTTCAATTATTACAATTAGAAAGATTCGCTTCCAAATCTGTTTTCAATTTAATTCAAGGCATCGAAAAATCGAAAGAGAATCCGTTTGAAAAAGTGTTGTTTGGAATTGGAATTCGATATGTAGGAGAAACTGTTGCTAAGAAATTAGCTTATGCCTTTAGAAATATCGATTCCATTATGCAGGCCAGCTTCGAAGAATTAGTTGGTGTTGACGAAATTGGAGAACGAATTGCACAAAGCATACTCGATTATTTCTCGAAAGAAGAACATCAATATTTAATTCAATTTTTAAAAGAACAAGGATTGCAGTTTGAGCTAGTTGAAAAAGAAATAATTTCAGAAAGTGAATTATTAGTCGGCAAATCATTTGTGATTTCTGGCGTTTTCGCTAAATATTCTAGAGAGGAATTAAAAGATAAAATAGAGGCAAATGGGGGCAAAATTCTAAGTGGAATTTCGGCAAAGTTAAACTACCTAGTTGCAGGAGATAATATGGGTCCAAGTAAACTTCAAAAGGCCCAGAAACTCAATATACCAATCATTTCCGAAGACGATTTAGAAAAGATGCTCGAAAAGTAAACAATTTAAACATATTTGATAACTTTGCAATTGTAAAAAAGCAATGAAAAAAGGTAAATGAAAAAGATTTTTAGAAGGTTTGGGCATTTTTTCGCGGGAAGGAAATTAAAGAGGGATCTTTTAAACAGAAGAATCCAAAGAGAAACCGTTCCGTTTAATGAGGCAAAAACCATTGGCGTTTTATTTACTGCACATACAGATGATGATATTGCAACAGCACTAAAATACATCGACAGTTTAACGGGTATTGGCAAAGTGGTTGAGTATATCGGATTTATTGGTATTAAAGATTATAAGAAAAGATTTAAAAATCAGGAGAAAGATCCACATTATATTTTCGAAAGCGATTTCGATTTTTTTCATCGCCCGAAAAGAGAATTGATTGACCGATTTTATAAAAACAATTTCGATTTATTAATAAGTTTAAACTATACAAATCAGTTTAGCTTAAATTATATATCATCTCTTTCATCTGCACGTATGCGTATTGGAAAATTCAATATGAATACAGTAAACGCATATGATTTTATGATAGACGATAAAGGCGATAGTATGATTTCGTATATTGAACAATTAAACCATTACCTTCAACTATTAAAAAAATGAGCTCAAAATTAATTGGTACAGGTGTAGCGTTAGTTACCCCATTTCATTCGGATGGCAATATTGATTTCAAGAGTTATAAAAAACTCATCAATAATTTAATTGCTAATAAAGTAGACTATGTAGTTCCAATGGGAACCACAGGAGAATCTGTTACGTTAACGAAGGATGAGAAACAGGCCATTTTTGATATCACTATTGAAACCGTTGATGGTAGAGTACCCGTTGTTGCAGGTGTAGGAGGAAACAATACACGAGAAGTGTGCGATTATTTAAATCATTTTGACAAAAAAGGATTCACTGCAATTTTATCAGTAGCACCATATTACAACAAACCAAACCAAGAAGGATTATACCAACATTATAAAATGGTTTCGGAGCATTCTCCCCTACCTGTAATTTTGTATAATGTCCCAGGTCGCACAGGCTCTAACATGACAGCCGAAACAACGTTACGATTAGCCAACGATTGCAAAAATATTATTGCTGTAAAAGAAGCTTCAGGAAACATCGATCAAATGATGTACATTTTGAAACATAAACCAAAAAATTTCATGCTTATTTCAGGCGACGATGGAATAACCCTTCCTCTTATTGCATTAGGTGCAAGTGGTGTTATTTCGGTAGTAGGAAACGCATGGCCAAAAGATTTCGCACAAATGACCCGCTACGCACTCGCTGGCGACTTCGATAAAGCTCGCAGGTTACATTATAAGCTTACCGATATCATAAACCTTCTTTTCGCAGACGGTTCTCCTGGAGGCATTAAAACAGTGCTTAAAATGAAAGGGATTTGTGGAGATACAGTGAGATTACCTCTTTCCTTACCAAATGAAAACGTAATAAAAAAGATTAAGGCTGCTGTGGAAGCATACTAAGTTTAAAACCGAACCCAAATTTATTCAATTAGGGAGTATTTGTATTTTAAAGAAGGCATCTCAATAATACTATTTTGAATAATATTATATTGGAGAAATGTTGCACTTTTATTTAAAAATGTAACTTGTAATTTATATTATGCTCACGTTAAAATCGCCTTACAATTTGAATCATTTTTTCTATTTTTTTTAGTGAAAAAGGTCTCATTTATACGAAGTAACTAGCATTTAAACAGGCAGTTTCTATTACTTAAAATATTATATTCTTAAATGTAATTTTACTACATTTGTTATACCCTATAAACTAAACACCTCTCAATATGCTTAATGAAATAAATGTATTAATAATTGAAGATGATCTAGCTTGGCAAAAAATTATTTCACAAGTACTTCAAGAAGCAGGTTTTAACGTAGCTGCTATTGCTAAAAACTTAGATGATGCATTATTATTAATTGATAATATTCAATTTGATATTGCTCTTGTGGATATATTTATTGGTGATTACTCGAGTGGACTAACTTTGGGAAAAGTAATTCGAAACAAATATAATAAACCATTTATTTTTGTAACTGGTACTGTTGATAACGAAATTCTCGAATTTGCATTGATTTCAAATCCATCTTGTTATCTTCCAAAATCTTTTACAAAAGAGTCCTTAGTAATAAACATTAGAAATTCAATTCATCAACACAATTTATTAATTGAATTAACTAAATCCGTTCAACCCGATTCATCAGATACATTCTTTTTTGCTAAAAGCGGAAAGCAATTAAAGCGAATTGAATGGCGAGATGTAATTTGTTTGCAGTCAGACAAAAACTACACTCGAATCATTACCTATACGGATGATATGTATATGATTAGATGTTCTTTGCAAAATGCTTTATCGCATATCATACCGATTAACATCCGTCAAAATTTTATTCAAATAAATCGTGGAGAAGCTATACAAATAAGTCATATTAATAAATTGATACATAATACTGTTATCATCAATAACAAAGAGTATGAAATTTCTGAACGATACGTAAAAGCCTTTAAGTTGAAATTAAATATCATTAATTAATTTCTAGTTCAACATTTAATATCTTTTTTCGTTTAAAACAAATTAACCATTCAAATTACAAACTCTACAATTAAACTAATTATAGAGTTTGTAATACCTTATTAATTTTGTCTTAAGAGAGTAATATAACCTCTTAAGACTGGTAAATTTGGACCTAACTCAACTATATAATAATACGTTTCTTCTTCCAGTAACAACCCATTTATAGTACCATCCCAATCGTTGTTATATCTAATTTTACGATATACTACTTTACCATTTCTATCATATACTGTCACTTTATTTTCTGGGTATTCGCTGATATTTTTAATTACCCAATAATCATTTACCCCATCTCCGTTCGGAGTTAAGGCATTCGTTGGTTCCAATTTATCTTGATTTACAACTATAGTATATGTTTTTGTGGTTACTCCATCCTTTGCAGTAACTAAAATAGATACCATATTATTACTCTCTGAAAAATTAATCGCGTGTGAAAGATCTCCACTATTTACTGGAATTCCATTTATTAATATCGTTGCCGAACTATCTGTTGCAATTGGAGTAATGGAAATTGTTGTTTCATTTATGGCAACGTTTGCATTATAGCTTAAATTATTTTTATCAAATAACGGAGATAAGCTTCCATATTGAACAATTAAATCACTTAAGGTTGCATCTGATAATCCTTGTATGGTTAAAATATCACCAACAAATACGATGCTGTAATTTTTAGTTAGGCTTAATGTTCCTTGGTAAATTTCATAATCTCCTACAGTTTCGCCTTCGGCTCTTGTTAAATTACCTGTAAATTCATCGGATCCAATTAAGGCTGGAGAGTAACTATAGGTAAGTACAGGATCTAATTCACCATACATTTTTGTTTTGGCTTCCGCGGTAACTGTAATGGTTTTTGCGTAGATGCTAAGTGAATCATCAACGTAGGATATGGTGTAGTTAGAACCTAAAGAAAGTAATCCTTGATTAATAACATATTTACCAATATTCTCACCTACTGCTCGACTTAAAGTACCAGTAAAAGCATCACCAGGAATCAATGCTGGAGCATAAGTATACGTCAATGTTGGATCAGCTTCACCATACTCTTTTGTTTTTGCTTGTGCAGTAACTGTGATAGATTTTGATGTTATACTTAAGGTATCTGGATTATAGGTGATACTATAATTTGAGCCAAGTGATAGTGTATTTTTATTGATAACATATTTGCCAATATTCTCTCCAATTTCTCTAGATATAAATCCAGTGAAAGCATCACCCGGGCTCAATGCTGGAGTATAAGTATAGGTTAAAATTGGGTCCACTTCACCATACACTTTTGTTTTTGCATCGGCCGTAACAACTATTCCTTTTACTTTAATTTCAAAAACTGCGGGAGTATAATTTAGAACGTAATTAGAGCTTAATGTTAAGCTATTCTGATTGATATCATACACACCAACATTTTCACCAATTTCTCTTGCTAATTCACCCGAGAAAGCATCACCAGAAATTAATTCAGGAGAATAGATATATGTTAATATCGGATCTACTTCACCAAATATTTTCGATTTTGCATCTGCAATAACATTTATTTCTTTCGCTGTAATACTTAAACTATCTGTTATGTATGTGATGGTATAATTTGAATTTAGTGATAGCGTATTTTGAACGATCTCATACTTCCCAATATTCTCTCCTACTACTCTAGCAAGTACTCCTGAGAATGTATCTGTACCCACTATTGTTGGCTGGAAGGTGTACGTTAATTCAGGATCTACATCACCGTACACTTTTGTTTTCGATTGTGCGGTAACAGTGATCGCTTTTGCAGTGATGCTTAAACTATCCGACACATAAGTAATAACATAATTACTATTTAATGCAAGTGTACTTTTATTGATAATATATTTTCCAACATTTTCTCCTGCTGCTCTACTTAAAGAACCTGTGAATGCATCACTTCCAATTAAGGCTGGAGTATATGTATAGGTTAAGGTTGGATCTACTTCACCATACACTTTTGTATTTGGTTGAGCAGTAACAGTGATAGTTTTTGCTGTGATTGCTAAACTATCTGCTACATAAGAGATGTTGTAATTTGTTCCTAACGATAAGGTATTTTTAGTAATAACATACTTGCCAATGTTCTCTCCTGTTGCTCTACTTAAAGATCCAGTAAACACATCACCAGTGTTTAAAGCTGGAGAGTAGGTATAAGTCAATGTTGGATCAACTTCTCCATACACTTTGGTTTTTGGTTGAGCAGTAACAGTGATAGTTTTGGCAGTGATGCTTAACGTATCGGCTATGTATACAATCGAGTAATTGTTGTTTAATGCAAGTGTGTTTTTATTAATTACATATTTTCCGACATTTTCACCGGCCGTTCTTGCCAGTGTACCAATGAACACATCGGTTCCGATTAAGGCTGGAGTAAAGGTATAGGTAAGTGTTGGATCAACTTCTCCATACACTTTTGTTTTGGATTGTGCAGTTACAGTGATTGGTTTTGCAGTGATACTTAATGAGTCATCATCGTACGTAATTGTATAATTACTAGTTAATGCAAGTGATCCTTGTACAATCGAATACTTACCAATATTTTCTCCTACTGCTCTACTTAAAGAACCAGTAAACACATCACTTCCAATTAAAGCTGGAGTGTACGTATATGTAAATGTTGGATCTATATCACCGTACACTTTTGTTTTGGCTTGTGCAGTAACCGTGATTGTTTTGGCAGTGATTGCTAAACTATCTGCGATGTAAGTTATGTTGTAATTTGAGCCTAACGATAAAGTATTTTTATTGATAATGTATTTACCAATATTTTCTCCTGATACTCTCGATAAATTTCCTGTGAAAGCATCTGTTCCGATTAAGACTGGAGTATAGTTATACGTAAGTGTTGGATCTGTTTCTCCGTACACTTTTGTTTTAGCTTGTGCGGTTACGGTGATTGGTTTTGCAGTGATGGCTAAACTATCTGCAACGTAAGTGATGTTATAATTTGCACCCAACGATAAAGTATTTTTATTAATGACATACTTGCCAATATTCTCCCCTACTGCTCTACCAAGTGTTCCTGTAAATGCATCAGTTCCGATCAGTGCTGGAGCATAAGTATAAGTTAAGGTTGGATCAACTTCTCCATACACTTTTGTTTTTGCTTGTGCTGTAACCGTGATTGGTTTGGCGGTGATGCTTAAACTATCTGCAACGTAAGTAATAGTGTAGTTGCTTGATAATGCAAGTGTGTTTTTTGTAATCTCATACTTACCAATGTTTTCTCCTGTTGCTCTAGCCAGTGTTCCTGTAAAGGCATCCGTTCCTATTAAAGCTGGAGCATAGGTATAGGTTAAGGCTGGATCAACTTCGCCGTACACTTTTGTTTTTGCTTGCGCTGTAACAGCGATTGGTTTTGCAGTGATGCTTAATGAGTCATCATCATACGTAATTATATAATTACTTGTTAATGCAAGTGTTCCTTGTACAATCGAATACTTGCCAATATTCTCTCCTGTTGCTCTGCTTAATGAACCTGTAAATACATCACTTCCAATTAAGGCTGGAGTAAAGGTATAGGTTAAGGTTGGATCAACTTCTCCATATACTTTTGTTTTTGCTTGTGCGGTAACAGTGATTGCTTTAGCAGTGATGCTTAATGAGTCATCATCGTACGTAATTATATAATTACTTGTTAATGCAAGTGTTCCTTGTGCAATTGAATATTTGCCAATGTTCTCTCCTACTGCTCTCGATAAATTTCCTGTGAATACATCTGTTCCGATTAAAGTTGGAGTGTACGTATACGTTAAGGTTGGATCAACATCTCTATACACTTTTGTTTTGGCTTGTGCGGTAACGGTGATTGTTTTGGCGGTGATGCTTAATGAGTCATCATCGTACGTAATTATATAATTACTTGTTAATGCAAGTGTTCCTTGAGCAATCGAATATTTTCCAATATTCTCTCCTACTGCTCTACTTAAATTTCCTATGAAGGCATCTGCTCCAATTAAAGCTGGCGAATAGGCATATGTAAGCGTTGGATCTGCATCACCGTATACTTTTGATTTTGGCTGAGCGGTTACAGTGATTGTTTTTGGGGTAATCGCTAAACTATCTGCAACGTATGTAATGGTATAATTACTAGATAAAGAAAGTGTGCTTTGATTGATAATATACTTACCAATATTTTCTCCGATAGCTCTCGATAAACTTCCTGTGAATACATCTGTTCCAATTAGTACTGGAGTGTAAGTATACGTTAATGCTGGATCAACATCTCCATACACTTTTGTTTTTGCATCAGCTGTAACGGTAATTGTTTTTGCAGTGATTGATAAACTATCTGCAACGTATGTAATAGTATAATTACTAGATAAAGAAAGTGTGTTTTGATTGATAATATACTTACCAATATTTTCTCCCACTGCTCTACTTAAAGCACCAGTGAAAGCATCGCCAGTAATTAATGCTGGAGTGTAAGAGTAAGTTAATGCTGGATCAACTTCTCCATAAACTTTTGTTTTTGCTTGTGCAGTTACCGTAATTGTTTTTGCAGTAATGCTTAAACTATCTGCAACATAAGTGATGTTATAATTTGAACCGAGAGATAAATTGTTTTTATTGATAATATACTTCCCAATGTTTTCTCCTGCTGCTCTAGCGAGTGAACCAGTAAAAGCATCAGCACCAATTAAGGCTGGCAAATAAGTATAGGTTAAGGCTAGATCTACCTCTCCATACACTTTGGTTTTGGCTTGCGCAGTAACCGTAATTGTTTTTGCAGTGATTGCTAAACTATCTGAGATGTAGCTTATCGAATAATTGCTTGGTAAAGAAAGGGTATTTTGATTGATCACATATTTACCGATATTTTCTCCTACTGCTCTAGCAAGTGTTCCTATGAAAGCATCGGAACCAATTAAGGCAGGAGTATATGTGTATGTTAATGCTGGATCAACCTCTCCATACACTTTTGTTTTGGCTTGCGCAGTTACGATAATGTTTTTTGATGTGATTGATAAACTATCTTCAACATAAGTAATCGTATAATTAGAATTTAATGAAAGTGTATTTTTATTAATCACATATTTGCCAATATTTTCACCTGCTGCTCTTGCTAGAGAACCTGTGAAAGTATCACCAGTATTCAACGCTGGAGTATACGAATACGTTAATGCTGGATCAACCTCTCCATATACTTTTGTTTTGGCTTGTGCAGTAACTGTAATTGTTTTAGCAGTAATGGTTAAACTATCTGCAATGTATGTTATAGAATAATTACTTGGCAAAGAAAGTGTGTTTTTATTGATCACATATTTTCCAATGTTTTCTCCGATTGCTCTAGCTAAATTTCCTGTAAATACATCTGTTCCTATTAAGGCTGGAGTGTAAGTGTAGGATAATGTTGGATCCAATTCTCCGTATACTTTTGTTTTAGCTTCAGCTGTTACGGAGATCGTTTTGGCCGTAATTGCTAAACTATCTGAAACGTAAGTAATGTTATAGTTTGAACCTAAGGATAAATTGTTTTTATTGATCAAATACTTCCCAATGTTTTCTCCCACTGCTCTAGCGAGTGTTCCTGTGAATGCATCAGTTCCAATTAAAGCTGGTGCATAGGTATAAGTCAATGTTGGGTCTGAATCTCCATATACTTTTGTTTTGGATTGTGAAGTAACGGTAATAGTTTTAGTAGTGATTGCTAAACTATCTGCAACATATGTAATGTTGTAATTTGATCCGAGTGTTAGTGTATTTATATTGATAACATATTTTCCAATGTTCTCTCCTGCAGTTCTACTTAATGAACCTGTGAAGGCATCACCTGTGTTCAACGCTGGAGTATAAATATAAGTCAATACAGGATCTACCTCTCCATACACTTTTGTTTTTGGTTGTGCAGTTACAGTAATTGTTTTGGCGGTGATGCTTAAACTATCGGCTATGTAAGTGATGCTATAATTTGAACCTAGGGATAAAGTATTTTTATTGATAAGGTATTTACCAATATTTTCTCCCACAGCTCTACTTAAGGCACCAGTGAAAGCATCGCCAGTAATTAATGCTGGAGTGTAAGAGTAAGTTAATGCTGGATCTACTTCTCCATACACTTTTGATTTTGCATCAACAGTAACGGTAATGGTTTTCGCTGTAATACTTAAACTATCGTCAACATAAGTAATAGTATAATTACTATTTAATGCAAGTGTATTTTGATTGATCACATATTTACCGATATTTTCTCCTACTGCTCTAGCAAGTGTTCCTATGAAAGCATCGGAACCAATTAAGGCAGGAGTATATGAATAAGTCAACGCCGGATCAACCTCTCCATACACTTTTGTTTTGGCTTGCGCATTTACGATAATGTTCTTTGATGTGATTGCTAAACTATCTTCAACATAAGTAATCGAATATCCACTTGGTAAAGAAAGTGTATTTTTATTAATCACATATTTGCCAATATTCTCTCCTGCTGCTCTTGCTAGAGAACCTGTGAAAGTATCCCCAGTATTCAACGCTGGAGTATACGAATACGTTAATGCTGGATCAACCTCTCCATACACTTTTGTTTTGGCTTGCGCGGTTACGATAATGTTTTTTGATGTGATTGATAAACTATCTGCTACATAAGTAATCGTATATCCACTTGGTAAAGAAAGGGTGTTTTGATTAATCACATATTTGCCAATATTTTCACCTGCTGCTCTTGCTAGAGAACCTGTGAAAGTATCCCCAGTATTCAACGCTGGAGTATACGAATACGTTAATGCTGGATCAACCTCTCCATATACTTTTGTTTTGGCTTGTGCAGTAACGGTAATTGTTTTAGCAGTAATTGCTAAACTATCTGCAAGGTAAGTAATGATATAATTTGAACCGAGTGATAATGTATTTTTATTGATGATGTATTTTCCAATATTCTCTCCTGCTGCTCTACTTAAACTTCCAGTAAATGCGTCACCTATACTTAATGCTGGAGTGTAAGTATAAGTCAATGTTGGATCAACTTCTCCGTATACTTTTGTTTTTGCTTGCGCAGTTACGGTAATTGTTTTTGCAGTGATTGCTAAACTATCTGCAACATATGTAATGTTGTAATTTGAACCGAGTGATAAAGTATTTTTATTTATAATGTATTTTCCAATATTCTCTCCTGATGTTCTTGCTAATGTTCCATTAAATGTATCTGCTCCAATTAATGCTGGAGTATATGAATAGGTTAGCGATGGGTCTGTTTCTCCATACACTTTTGTTTTTGCTTGAGCGGTTACTGTAATGCTTTTTGATGTGATTGATAAACTATCTTCAACATAAGTAATCGAATATCCACTAGGTAAAGAAAGCGTGTTTTTATTGATGTTATACTTTCCAATGTTTTCTCCTGCTGCTCTTGATAGAGTTCCAGTAAATGCATCCGTTCCAATTAAAGCTGGTGAATAAGTATATGTTAACGTTGGATCTGTTTCACCGTACACTTTTGTTTTTGCTTGTGCAGTAACAGTAATTGTTTTGGTAGTAATGCTTAAACTATCTGCAACGTAAGTGATGTTATAATTTGAACCGAGAGATAAATTGTTTTTATTGATAATATACTTCCCAATGTTTTCTCCTGCTGTTCTAGCGAGTGAACCAGTAAATGCATCAGCACCAATTAAGGCTGGCGAATAAGTATATGTTAAGGCTGGATCGACTTCCCCGTACACTTTTGTTTTTGCTTGCGCAGTAACCGTGATTGTTTTAGCAGTGATTGCTAAACTATCAGCTACATATATAATCGTGTAGTTGCTTGATAATGCAAGTGTGTTTTTTGTAATCTCATACTTTCCAATATTATCTCCTGTTGCTCTAGATAAACTTCCTGCGAAAGCGTCTGCTCCAATTAAAGCTGGAGTATAAGTATACGTCAACGCTGGATCAACATCTCCGTACACTTTTATTTTTGCTTGTGCAGTTACGGTGATTGTTTTTGTAGTAATGCTTAAACTATCTGCAACGTAAGTAATCGTGTAGTTGCTTGATAATGCAAGGGTGTTTTTTGTAATCTCATACTTCCCAATATTTTCTCCTGATGCTCTTGATAGAATTCCAGTAAATGCATCTGCTCCAATTAAAGCTGGCGAATAAGTATACGTAAATAATGGGTCTGTTTCTCCATACACTTTTGTTTTTGCTTGTGCAGTAACAGTGATTGTTTTGGTAGTGATGCTTAAACTATCTGCAACGTAAGTGATGTTATAATTTGATCCAAGTGATAAAGTATTTTTATTAATTACATACTTCCCAATATTTTCTCCTGATGCTCTATCAAGTGTTCCAGTAAATGCATCGGCTCCAATTAAAGCTGGTGAATAAGTATAGGTAAGCGATGGATCTGTTTCTCCATACACTTTTGTCTTGGCTAGTGCGGTTACGGTGATTGTTTTTTCCGTAATGCTTAAACTATCTGCAATGTAAGTAATCGAATATCCACTTGGTAAAGAAAGTGTGTTTTTATTGATCTCATATTTTCCAATATTTTCACCCACCACTCTTGATAAATTTCCAGTGAACCCATCACCTATGTTTAAAGCAGGAGAGTAAGTATAGGTAAGTGTTGGATCTGTTTCTCCATACACTTTTGTTTTTGCTTCTGCAGTTACCGTTATCACTTTTGATGTTACTATGCTCAATGGCATTGCTACATTTACGGTTGTTGCCGAAACACTCGTTAATACGATGTTTCCAGAATAGTTTCCTACCGTATCTCCAGATATTAATCTAATATAAACAGGGGTTGATGTTATAGTACCCGCTGCACCAATTGTTACAGTACTTGTAAATGTTGAATTATCTGTACTTAGTTCAAATCCTGCAGGTGGACTCACCAAAATCCCAGCTAACATATTGGTTCCCGATACATTAAAACTGGTGGAAGAAGATGCCGTTCCATAAGTTGTACTTAATGCTGATAAACTTCCACTTGTTGAAATGGTTGGTGGCGGAATTCTGGTTATACTTACAGTATAGGTTTTTGTAGTAACTCCGTCTTCCGACGTTACAACAGTTGTAATTGTATTCACTCCTACCGATA
>CALRIM020000057.1:0-16863 GCA_943360385.1 Rhizobium sp. Q54
TTAGCAAAATTAGAGGCTGCTATTACTCCTAAAACTATTCTTATTTCTATTATGTATGGGAATAATGAAATTGGTGTTGTACAAGAAATTAAAAAAATATCAGCTATTGCTCGTAAACACGGTGTTTTATTTCACACAGATGCTACACAAGCAGTAGGAAAAATTCCTGTAAATGTAGAAACAGATGGCATCGACTTAATGTCGTTCTCTGGACATAAAATGTACGGACCAAAAGGTATTGGAGCATTATATGTTCGTAGAAAAAACCCAAGAGTTAAAGTTACTGCACAAATGGATGGTGGTGGACACGAACGTGGAATGCGTTCGGGAACATTAAACGTACCAGGCATTGTTGGACTTGGTAAAGCTGCAGAAATTGCAATTACAGATATGGAAAAAGATGCTGTTAGATTATCAGCTCTTAGAGATAAATTAGAAAACGAATTATCGAAATTAGAAGAATCGTACGTTAACGGAAATAAAGAACACCGTTTACCTCACACTACCAATATTTCCTTTAAATATGTAGAAGGTGAAGGCTTAATGATGGCGATGAAAGACTTAGCAGTATCTTCTGGGTCTGCTTGTACATCGGCTTCTTTAGAACCATCATACGTATTAAAAAGCTTAGGATTAAATGATGATTTAGCGCACTCCTCTATTCGTTTCGGCTTAGGAAGATTTTCTACCGAAGAAGAAGTTGATTACGCAATTGAAGTAACTAAAAATGCAGTAAATAAATTAAGAGAGATGAGTCCGTTATGGGAGATGTTCAAAGATGGCATCGACTTGGATTCTGTAGAATGGGCTGAACACTAGTTCGTGTAATTCGTATGCTCATGTGCTCGTGTGCTCATACATATTAACACATTAACATACTAACACATTAACATATTAAAACATTAGCATATTAACACCCTAGCATATTAAAATTATGGCATATTCAGATAAAGTAATAGATCACTACAACAACCCAAGAAATGTGGGTACGTTGGATAAGAGCAAAAACTCGGTAGGTACCGGATTAGTTGGTGCTCCAGAGTGTGGCGACGTAATGCGTCTGCAAATAGAAGTGGATGAAAACAATGTAATTATGGATGCCAAATTCAAAACTTTTGGATGTGGATCTGCCATTGCTTCATCGTCTTTAGCTACAGAATGGTTGAAAGGAAAATCAATTGACCAAGCCTTAGAAATAGACAACATGGATATTGTAGAAGAGCTTGCTCTTCCACCAGTAAAAATTCACTGCTCAGTATTAGCAGAGGATGCCATTAAAGCAGCAATAAATGATTTCCGTGTGAAAAATGGAATGGCTCCAATTGAGTCAGAAAAATCGCACCATTAAAAATAGTAGCGAGTATCAAGTAGCGGGTAGCGAGTTAATTATTAAATTAACGAATTTCCCGATACTCGATACCCGATACCCGATACTAGTATTATGATAACAATAACCGACAAAGCAAAATCGAAAATCACTGATTTGAAGCAAAACGCTCATCTCGATGAAAGTTTCTTTCTTCGTGTAGCAGTTGCTGGTGGTGGTTGTTCTGGTTTATCGTATAAATTAGACTTCGATAATGAAATAAGAACTGGCGACCAGGAATTTGAAGATAAGGGAGAGAAAATTGTGTTAGATATGAAGAGTTTCCTTTATTTGGCTGGTACAGAGCTCGATTTCTCTGATGGCTTAAATGGCAAAGGATTTAACTTTGTGAACCCAAATGCCTCTAGAACATGTGGCTGTGGGGAAAGTTTTTCAGTATAAATAAGATTTTTTTTTAATTTAGGTCTTCTCTTTACTAGAGAAGACCTTTTTTTTTATAAAATTATGAAACTAACTGCCCAAGCAACCATACCTCAATTATTAAGAAATGTTGTAAAATACATTCACCCAGAAACGGACACGTTTATGTTGGAGAAGGTAAAAGACATTTATGAACCGATTACTTATAAAACAACATTAGATAATGCCGACAGAATATCATCCTTCTTTTTGGAAAATGGAATTCATAAAGGTGATCGCTTAGGATTAATAATTGAAAATTGCTCTAGTTATGTTTTTTATGACCAAGGCATCCAACAACTAGGTGGAATAAACGTTTCCATCTACCCAACCCTATCTGATGATGATATTCAATACATCATTAACGACTCTCAACAGAAAATGATTTTAGTTGGAAATCATTTCTTATTGAAAAAAATATTGAAGGTAGTGAGTCATTGTCCAACATTAACTCATGTAATCGCAAATTTTGATGATTACAAAAAAATTAGCGACAAATTTGAAGGGAAAGTTAGAATATTAAGTCTAAGTGAAATGATTGCCGAAGGTGCAAAAGCACTCGGTAAAAACACAGCTATTATAGATAGAATGCGTGATGAAGTTACACCAAAAGATTTAGCTGCATTAATTTATACTTCTGGAACTACTGGAACTCCTAAAGGAGTAATGTTGAGTCATTTGAATTTTTGCCACAATATAAAGGTTTGTTTAGAGCACATTCCATACATCACTTCAGAAGAATTATTCCTTTCATTTTTACCATTATCACACGTCTTTGAACGCACAGCCACCTACCATATTTGTTGCGCTCAAGGAAGTAAAATGGCCTTCGCACAAAGCTTAGAATTATTAGGTAAAAACATGATGGAGGTAAAACCTACCATTATGAATGTGGTGCCACGTTTATTAGAAAAAATAAATGAGAAGGCAATGAAAAATGGTACTTCGGCAGGTGGAATTAAGGCTAAAATATTTTTATGGGCACTTGCCATTGGTAGTAAATACAGAGGGGTATTGGAAAGTGGGAAAAAACCTGGATTTGTTTTACAAACACAAAAAAATATTGCAGAAAAATTAGTCTTTTCAAAAATCAAAGAAAAAACTGGTGGCAATTTAAAATTCATGATTTCTGGAGGAGCTGCTTTACCTCAAAATATTGGAGAGTTCTTCGGAAATTTGGGAATTGTAATACTAGAAGGCTATGGACTAACAGAAACTTCACCTGTAATGGCTGCAACAGAATATACTCGTCAAGTTTATGGTACTGTAGGTAGAGTGATTCCTGAAATTACCATTGCCATACAAGATGCAGATACCAAAAAAATTATAACCGAACAACGATGGGATACTTTTAATCCTGAGTTTGAAAGTGCAGAAGGCGAAATAATTTTAAGAGGCGATAATGTGATGCAAGGCTATTGGAATAAGCCCGAAGATACAGCAACTGCTATTGATAAGGATGGTTGGTTCCATACTGGCGATGTTGGAAAATTCTACAAAGGTAATTTGAAAATTACCGATAGAATAAAAAACATGCTCGTAAATTCTTATGGAAAAAATGTGTACCCTACCCCAATAGAAAATACTTATTTACAAAGTAATCGCATCGATCAAATCTTTTTAATTGGCGATAAGCGTGAATATATTACCGCTATTATCGTTCCTTCTAAAGAAAACATGACAGAGATTTTCGGACTTACAGAATCGTATTTCCAAGACTCTAATGCTTTTATCGAAGATGAAAATATTATTAATTGGATCAACGAAGATATTCGCAAATACTCACCAGAACTATCTAAATTCGAACGCATCAAAGGCTTCATTGTAAAGAGAAATCCATTTACCATTGAAGAGGAAGAAATGACTCCTACACTGAAAATAAAACGCAGAATTGTAGAGAAGAAATACGCAGTTCAGATAGATGAGATGTATCTTTTGGAAGAGGTAGACAATTAGCTAATTAGCCAATGTGCCAATGGAGTGACTTGGAATTATTGAAGACCACTTTATTGAAATAATATTGGCACATTGGCTAATTGGCACATTGGCTAATTAAACAAACAAACATAGTATCCGCCTTATCCTCGTACCCCTCAATATACTTCATCTCTTGCACCGTAATTTTGTGGGCCTTTTGTAATCGCGCGATAACTTCTTCATTTTCCTTAGCAAATACAGAGCAAGTAATGTATAACATTTGTTTGCCTTTCTTTAAAAATTGAATGGCGTTATCTGCTAACTGGAATTGTAAATCGGAAAAATATTGAACATTATTTTCATCCACTTGAACTATTCGTTCTGGAGTGCGGGCCCAGGTTCCAGATCCAGTACAAGGAGCATCCATTATAATACCATCAAAAGTTTCTGGTTCGAATGATTGTATTTCCGCTTTTAAATCAATTAGTCGGCGTTTATATTTTGTAATTCCTGCACGCTTAAATCGCTCATCCAAATTACTTAAAATGGTATCCCTAATATCCGAACACATTAAGTAAGCATCGGGCTCAAGTTCTTTTAAAAGCAAGCTTTTACCGCCACTAGCACAACAACAATCCCACCAATATTCGTTTACTTTAGGGTGAATAGAATTTAGTGATTGTTGAGAAGATTTATCTTGTACTTCAAATAAATATTCTGTTGGTTCTTCAATCTTAGTTGCATTGTGTAAGCGAAAACAATTCTCGTCTTGTATAAATGATATACTCTGTTGTGCTAAATATTCTTTCAGTTTTTCCTGCTTCCCTTTTACTGCTCTTAAGAACAAATCTGGTTGTGTTAAATGTGAGCGAATAAATTTTTCTGAATTTATTTTTGATGAGATTTCTAAGGTTAGAGGAAGTAGATCTTCTATATTAAATTCGGGATAAATGGTTTTTAAAAACTCAATTTTTTCTTCTAACGATTTCGTTTGCATTTCTGACCATTCAGGCATAAACAAACTCAATAGTTTATAATCGTCGTTATCAACTAATAATAAAGCAATCATTAATCGCTCTTCGAATGTTCTTTGAGTACAAATAGTACCTATTCTAAAATAAGAATAAATCATATGGCTCAGCGATTTTCGATCTCTGGAACCCATTTGTTTATTACGTTTATAGAATTCTTTTAGGTATTTAGAAAGTGGAACATCGTGCTTATAATTATCTAAGCATTCGATAAATATTCTTAATCTATTTTGATGAATCATTGTTGGGGAATTAAGCCATCTTCTCCGTACTTGAGGATGAAAACTTTTGTATTGGCAGTGCTTTTATTAAAATTAGGGAAATTGAATACACTTGCCAATCCGAAGTGATCATATGATTTAAATAATTTCTTGTCGTTGAATTTATTTTTAGCAAAAAAGTTCAATTGATCAAATCCTCGAAACGACATTTCTGTAGGTTCCGAATTATATGAACTTCTATATTTCATTACAAATTCCAACACTTTAGGGTCGTCGTAGTTTACATAATAAGACGACGTAAGAGTAATTTTATACTTTACAAAAAGAGTTGGATCTATCGTTTGAAAATCCAACCATTTGGGATGAACTAATAATGTTATAGAATATTGATTATTTAGAGATTCTAAATATTTAAACAAATTAATAGCATAAGCTTGGTCGGCAGATGGAATTACTAAATAATTTTCTTTCGTTTTCGATAAACTACCTTCAATAATTCCATACCCTTTTTGAGCGGTTAGAATTTCTTTATGAAGTATTTTTTTATCGATACTATCTAAATTCTTTTCAAAGGCCTTAGAATACCTGGTTTCTGCAAGCAATCCATTTCTTACAATTAAAACCATGGACCCAAGTTTATTATTAGCAAAATATTTTGCCATATTCTGAGCATGGTTTTCTAAAGAATTATTCACCATAATTATATCTGTGGGTTTAACCCCTTGAATTAATAATGGAGAAATAGGTGATATAATTTTACCCTTTAAAAATGAATTGCGTTTTATTAATGTTTGAATTTCTACAGGTTGAAACGGACCAATTACATAGTCGGCCTTCATTAAATACGGATCAAGAGATAAACCCTTTATTATATTGGTATCCGATTGAGTATCGAAAAGTTTAATATCAAATGAATACCCTTCTTTAGTTAAAGAATCAGCAGCCAGTTTCAATCCTCTATAATAGTCGATTCCTAGGTTAGAAAACTCAAAAGATTTCTGATCAATAGTAGATTCATTGGTTAAGTTTTGAAAATTCAAAGGAACTAACAATCCAACCTTTAGTTGCTTGCTGTCGTTTTGAGCATTTACAAACGAAACATCAATAAAAAATATAAAGAGTATTAAAAAAAAGAGTTTACTCCCACTCAATGGTTGCAGGGGGTTTCGAACTAATGTCATATACTACTCGGTTAACACCTTTTACTTTATTAATAATATCATTCGATATTTTTGCTAGTAAATCATAAGGCAAATGCGACCAATCTGCAGTCATACCATCTAACGATTCTACGGCTCTAAGTGCAATTACATGTTCATAAGTTCTTTCATCACCCATCACTCCTACCGATTGAACTGGTAAAAATATTGCACCAGCTTGCCAAACTTTATCATACCAACCAGAATTTTTTAAATTCTCTATGTATATAGCATCTGCTTCTTGTAAGGTAGCAATTTTTTCTTTGGTTATTTCTCCCAAAATTCTAATGGCTAAACCTGGACCAGGAAAAGGATGTCTGTTCAATATTTTCGGATCGATGCCTAAACTATGACCTACTCTACGAACTTCATCTTTAAACAATGTATTTAAAGGCTCTACCACTTTCAACTTCATATAATCTGGCAAACCACCAACGTTATGATGAGATTTTATAGTTGCTGATGGACCTTTTACCGAAACAGATTCTATAACGTCTGGGTATATAGTACCTTGACCTAACCATTTTGCATTTTCAACCGTATGAGATGCTTCATCGAACACATCCACAAACACCTTCCCGATTGCCTTACGCTTTAACTCAGGGTCCGATAATCCTTTCAATGCAGTATAAAATAATTCCTTCGAATCTACTCCACGAACATTTAAGCCCATGTGTTTGTAAGATTCTAAGACTTCCTCAAATTCATTTTTACGAAGTAATCCATTATCAACAAAAATACAGTGTAAATTTACACCAATGGCTTTATGTAATAACACGGCTGCCACCGATGAATCTACACCACCAGATAAGCCAAGAATTACCTTATCGTCACCTATTTTTTCCTTTAAATCTGCAATAGTAGTTTCAATAAAAGCATCTGGAGTCCAATCTTGTTTACATCCACATACTCCAACTAAAAAGTTGTATAATAAGTGTTTTCCTTCTGTAGAATGTGTTACTTCTGGATGAAACTGTATACCCCAAGTGTTCGTTCCCTTAACATGGAAAGCTGCAACCTTAACAGACTCAGTACTTGCAATAATTTCGAAATTCGAAGGTACTTCGGTAATGGTATCACCGTGCGACATCCATACCTGAGAATTCGGACTTACTGCTGCTAATAAATTATTATCGTGATTTACGAAACTCAAATTTGCTCTACCATATTCTCTTGTTTTAGAAGGCATTACACTTCCGCCCGATTTTTGGGCGATTAATTGTGCACCATAACAAACTCCTAACAAAGGATAATTTGCAGCAATGCTCTGAAAATCAACATCTGGAGCATTTTCCTCGCGAACAGAGTGTGGGCTTCCGGATAGAATAACCCCTTTTACATCAGAATTTAAAACTGGAACTTTATTATATGGATAAATTTCGCAGTAAATATTCAGTTCTCTAACTCTGCGGGCAATCAATTGTGTAAACTGAGAGCCAAAATCGAGGATTATAATTTTTTCAGGCATGGCACAAAGTTAATAGAAATGTGCAAATGCGTAAATGTGAAGATGCGAAAATTGAATAACAGCTTTCTAAT
The DNA here is from genome assembly GCA_943360385.1 of Rhizobium sp. Q54. GTDB lineage: Bacteria > Bacteroidota > Bacteroidia > Sphingobacteriales > Sphingobacteriaceae > CAJBVG01. The sequence goes on from CALRIM020000057.1 coordinate 7,694, forward strand.
TCTTTATAAATTTTGATGTAATAATCTCTTTATCAGATTTAAACCTTGCCAAATAAACCCCATTTGGGAGCGCTGAAACGTCTATAGAATTATTTAAACTAGTTACATTTATTACTATTCTTCCTGTTAAATCAAGAATTTCAACTGATTCAACATCTTCCTCCACTTTGAAATTAAGTACATTGGTACATGGATTTGGGTAAATTATTGGGCTCTTTATATTAGGTTCAAAATTAGTATAGGTACTATTTGGGGAAATGGTATATGTTTGCCCGCCAGAATTAGCATTCATATATAGTTTATCATTATAAATATTTAAAAATGACCAATTAACGCTAGTTGGTAATCCTATTACCCTACTAGTAGTATCGCCATCATAATTCCAAACTTCAAAATAAATTTGATCCCCTCTTACCATAGGAACACAACAACTTATAGCCAAAAAATACATTTTACCATTAAACTCTATAAAACTATTAGGGTAGGAAGGGCCATTATTATTAATATCTGATACACACTTTGTTCCAATAGAGGTGCCATCACTTTCCCAAATCTCACTACTTTTCAAACCATCATCTGCCATGAAATATAATTTGTTATTAAATTCTACCAAGCTAAATATTCCCTTACTAAAATAAATATAATCAATATATTTAAATCCATCTAGTTTTTTAATCATTGTAATTTTATTATCCGATGAATTTATTTTCCATAAAATATAATAGGTCCATGAATCTATTTTATTTACACTGATAAAGAAGAATTCATCATTTTTTAATTTAGAAGAAATGATAGTTCCGAATGGGATTGATCCAATAGATTTTGTGTTTTGAATAGTACCGTCACTACTCCAAAAGGTGCTTGTATTGTTAATTAAATCAATTACATTAAAATAAAATCTACTACCTATAATTGAAAAGTTGTTAAGATAGATGTTATCATTTTGTCCAAATTCCTTTACTATAAAAGTGCCATTTTCAGTTCCATCACTAGTCCACAACTTATTATTATTATCAACTATTGATGCATTAAAATAAAGCTTATCATTATATTTTATTAAGTTATTAATATTTGAAATAGTAAAGAATTGTGCTAATTCTTTTACTGTTTTTGTACCAGAAATAGTCCCATTTGTTTTTACTAAACTTGCACCCTTATAATTTCCATTTAAAAGAATTTTCTTTGTAAAATAGACTTCGCCATTACACTCAATAAAATTACCAACACTTTCAATAATACCATAATTTACTAATGCAATTGTTCCTGTATCCGTTCCATCAGTTCGCCATAAAGTCAAAAAATCAGTTTTAGTTGTGAAATACAAATGCTCATTTGTAGAAAAAACAAATTGGGGATTAGATGAAAATTGGAGATATAAATTTTTAATAATTTTAGTCCCTTGAATACTTCCGTCAGTTACACATAATTCATAATCGGTAGAATTACTAGACCCACTAAAATAAAGTAAACCTTTAAATTTATGTGTATCTTTCATTTTAAAATTAGGAAAGACTTCTGCAACTTGAGCGCTTAAAAGATTAGAAAAAGCTACAAGAGAAAAAAGAATTAGAAGTTTTAATTTCATTTTATTTGCGAATAAAGTTTAATCACAAACGATTCATTTCTTGAATTAGTATTACTTATACATAATCACCTCTACTCCGAACTTTTTTAAGAAATCTACCCCTTCATCACTCGGCAAGCCCTTGTATTCTGCATAGGATTTTTGATAAAAGACATATTTTATTCCAGATGAGAATATTAAACGAGCACAGGAAATACAGGGAGAAAGAGTAGTATATAAAGTAGCACCCTCCAATGTTGATCCGTTTTTAGCAGCAAATAATATCGCGTTTTCTTCGGCATGTAAAGCCAAAGAGCAACTTCCTTTAGAATCTCTTGGGCAACCTTGTTCTGGCCATTCCTCATCGCAATTATGTGTGCCAGAGGGTGGGCCGTTATATCCAATAGAAATAATTCTGGTGTCTTTAACCAAAACTGCTCCCACTTGAGCCTTAATGCAATGCGAACGTAAAGCAAGTTCCCCTGCTAAATTCATAAATATACTATCGAAACTTGGTCTCATAATTAGTAATTGGTAGTTGGTAACTGGTAATTGGTAATTGGTAATTGGTAAATTATAATTGTTAATTTCCCGATACCCGATACCTGATACTCGATACTCAATCATGCAAATTAAGTAAAAAAACACGCTTTAACATAAACCACTGCTTGTAACTTGAAATATTTTTACGCATTTTAGCAGAAATGATAAATATAATCTTAGGAGGGATAAGTGCTGGACTGATCATGACATTTATGACGGGCCCTGCATTTTTTGCACTGATACGTACAAGTATACACAAGGGATTTCTTTCTGGTGCCTTATTTGCATTGGGTGTATTTATGGCCGACACTTTTTTTGTGGCTACAACATTTTTAGGAGCGAGCTTAATAACATTAGCAGAAAAAAATCAAAAATACATTGCAGTAATTGGTGGATTATTCATCATCGTTATTGGATATAGATATCTTGTAAAAAAGGTAGAAGAAGAGAAAGATGAAGAAGTAGCAGTTTCTTCGAAGCTAAAAAACATGGGATACTTCTTCAAGGGATTATTCATGAATTTACTAAACCCAGGTATGTTATTTTATTGGATTGGGTTGGTGAGTTATTTAGGAACAAACGCTGAATACACCACAGATAATATTAAACTTTTTATTTTCTGTTCAATGATAACTGTGTTAAGTACCGATTTAGCAAAAGCATACTTCGCCAGTAAAGTGCGCCACCTTTTTAGTCCAAAAGTTATTTTATGGATGAATAGAATTGTAGGTTCAGCACTTATTGTTTTTGCTGTGGTAATGATGGTTAAGGTCTTCTTTTTTTAAAAATTTCTTCTTCTATGTTTCGTTTTTTCCTAATACTTAGTATTATTTCTTTTGCTGAGAATTCAATTGCCAAAATCAACACAACAATTAATTACAGAAAGTTTATATACAAGATTAGCACTGTAGATTCTAGCTTTGAAAAAACAGAAAATGTAAAAGGAACATTTAAAGAAGAAAAATACACAGCGAAAATCTACTTTGGAGAATTGGAACGTGTAGTAGGTATAAATGCCGTTTCTTTTGATGAAAAGAATAAATTAAAGAAAATAAAAAAAGATAAGATTTATAAAAGCGATGAACTATCGAGTTCTTTTTTTGATGGTTACAAATCTCAAAAAATAGAGTATGAAAAAACTAAAAAATCACCTGAAAATTTAAAATTTGAGTATTCTGTAACCTTGAAAAACACAGAATTAATGTGCTTATCAAAAATAGATTTTTATGAATTTGATAAAGAAAAAGTTGACACTATTTATCATGAAGTACATGTACCCAATGGATTTTTATTCCTTATCAATAAAACAGATTTAGAAAAAAACAATAAAGTAAAAATAGATAGTATTAAAAACTCAATTGAAACTATTTATACTTTTTTGTTGGTAACCGCCAATTTAAGAAAATCGAAATTTGAGCCAGTAGATTATTTTGGAATTAGAGTTTTAGTATATCCAGAAAATACGAATCCATACACATACTTTAACAATTGGTACCAGGACTTAATTCAAAATATTCCACACTCACAAGCATACCAAAAAGTGTGCGACTCCTTAACTAAATCATTACCCAATAAAGATTCTATCATAAAGGTGATCTTTAAATATGTATGTAATAAAATCCGATATATCGATATTGAAAATGGTATTAATGCATTTAAACCAAGACAATCAGATGAGGTACTACATAAAATGCAAGGAGATTGCAAAGACATGGCCTTTCTTCTTTATAACATGTTAACTTATAAAGGCATAGAAGCAAACTTAGCTTTAAACTCTACCCTTGACAACGATTTTCTATTTGATTTTCCAACCTTGAGCAGTGCCAACCATGTAATTTGTATCGCATCCACAAACAATAAAAAATATTACCTAGATGCAACGGAAAGCCTAAGCGAATATAATATTCCAAGCAGACAAATACAAGGGACTTTAGCCTTTATTACCAAACGTAATTCATTTGATATAATAAGTATTCCCATAATGGCTCCTGATTACAATGAAAACAATAATTCATATAAATTAGAATATACTGGCAAAGAAATCAAAGGCACTTTTAAAAGCACATACAAGGGATTTAGCAAAATGTATATAGAAACTATTACCAAACAATTCTCTACATCAAAAATAAAGCAATTACTTGTTAAACATTACCAAGATCAGAATTTCAATGCAACCTATAATAATATTGTATACTCAAATCAAAACGATGCTGTAGTTGTTTCAGGAGACATTTCCTTAAATGTAGGAGTAATGACTAAAGTAGAAGATAAAATATTTTTCAATTTTAATTTCTGCCCTTTTGTTCACTCCCATGACGTTATTATTGACACGTCAAACGCATTTTCTTTATATACTACCAACAAACTTGTTAATAAAATTGAAATCGAAATGCCATTTGAAATTAAGAAGGTTGAAAGTCAATTAAACAATATAACCATAGATAAATCATTTAATTATCAATTTAAAATATCTCACAAAAAAAATCTATTGGTAATTGAATATGTATATGTCAATCCGTTTGTAAAAATAACGAAGGAACAGACCAAAGAATATAACCTAACTAATCAATTAATAAAAAATTCCCTTAATCATGAAATCATTATTTACTAGTATTGTTTGTATACTAATTTTTCAAAATCTACTATTTGCACAAACTGGCAAAAATGATTTTGCATGGGACCCAACTACACCAACAGTAAATATTCCGGATAGTCTGTTAGATGAGGATGCAGTAAAAATATATCAAGATTACGAGTTAATAAATAGATACTATATGACTTCGGGTTCAAACTTCTCCATTGAACTCTTAAAAACTAAGATTAAAATTTTAAATAAAGCTGGATTAGATAAATATAGCAACTATTCTTTTTTTAAATCTAGAGGTGGAGTAATAAAAAAATTAGATGCAAGAACTATTAAAAAAGATGGGCGAATTGTTGATTTAAACGCTAATGATATTAAAGTACTCTCTATTAATAGTTCTACATACCGTAGAGGATTTGAAAATTTAAGATTTACAATTCCTGGTGTTGAAATAGGTGATGAAATTGAGATTATATTTATAACCGAGTATGATGGTCTAATATTTGGTCAAGACATTAATATGTATTCAGAGGCGCCCATACTTAAATCGACCTTTCAATATGTATGTGATAAAAATGTTGGTACAGACTTTAGAATGTATAATAACATGCCTGAACCAACCATTACTAAAAATCTATCACAAACAACATTCTCTTGGGAATTAGCAAATTTACCCGGTATAGGAGATCAAGAATATGGAATAAAAAATGAGACATTACCATTTATTCGATTTGCAGTGAGGGGATTTGGCGGTGCTTCTGATGATTTCAAAGATTACCTTACTAGGATAGGTATATCTTCAAATAGTTGGGCAAATGTTTACGACAACTACTCAACTGTATATGATAATGATGCATTTGAGAAATCTTATAAAGGTGTAAGCCTTGAGGGCTTTTTAAAAAGATACAATGAAAAAAATCCAAAACTAACAATAGAACAAAAAATCCTTTTTTTAACTAGTCTAATGAATGACAGTGTAAAGGTAAAACCATTTGTAGCCACTGATCCTTCAAGACCAGCAATGTATTATATTAATAACAAAACCATCGACATTTACAATTTAAATAAACTTATTCGCACATTTTTACAATTAAATGAAATCGAATTCTATGTTGCTTTTGCCAGAGATAGATATGATGGAACACTTGATTTGGAATTTGCTTCTCCAAAGACCATAACTGATATTTTCTATGTAATTCCAAATGAAAACAAGGAACTACACTATCTATATCCAACTAATGAAAACAGAAAATATTACATAGATGAATTGCCGAATTGGCTAGCAGGATCCACCGCAATTTTAGTAAAAAAGAAATCTGAAAATTCTAGGGGATCTGAAATACTAAAATTGACAATTCCATATAATGATTTAGCAACAAACGTGTGGAATAAGATGACAAAAATTAAGGTTGATATAAGTAAGCAAGAAATGGATTTTGTTAGCAAGCAAACATTTATTGGTGACTTCTCTACAAACTTAAGAAACGAAATAGTTAACGCAACTACTGAAGATGAGCCAATTAAATATTTTAAAAAGACTATGGAAATTAACGATTTAATAAAAGTTGACACTTTTACAATCGATAATAATTCAACTTTATATCCTTATAATTTCAACTTTAGTTATTCAGGAAAAATAAAGAGTGATATTCAGAAAATAAATGGAAACATCTACTCTATCCCATTAGAATTACATCTGGATCATTTTCTATTGAGAACAAATGATAATAAAAGATTTTTAAATTACTATTGCCCTTTTCAATATACAAACACTCAAAAAATATATTTTCAGTTCGATAAAGATTTTGAAATAATTCCGAATGAAATTGAAAAACTGAATTCACAAATTTCATTTTCCAATTATTCAATTAAAGTAAGTAAAATAGGAACAAATATATTAATGGTAGAATCGAAATATGATATTAGTAAACTAAAACTAAACCCATTAGAATATTATGAATTACACAAATTCAATGAATCAGTAAAACAGGCGATGCAATCTAGAATTCTAATTAAAACACTTTAATTATAGTACTCAAGAATTGAGATGTTAGATATTAGAAGGTTTCTGATATCTAAATTCTAACACAAGCATATCAGCATATTAGCATACTAGCATATTAATAAGCTCTCTTATCATTCCCTTCTACGTAGTTTATAAAGGCATTATTCACCACTCTCATTCCACCTGGTGTAGGGAAATCTCCTGAGAAATACCAGTCGCCAGTGTTATCCGGACAAGCATAATGTAAGTCTTCTAAACTTTGATAGATCACTTCTACCTCTGCATTAATATCATCTGGTCTAACTATTTCTGCTATTTTTTTAGAAATTTGTTCTGCCGTAAATGGTCTATAAATATCCTTTACAAAGTTTTCTATTTTTTCTAAAGGCAAATCTACTTGTGCTTTGCAACGTTGGTAAACATCTTGTATTAAATCTTCCTTTCCTTGCTCTTTTAATAATTCTATTGCAGCAGAAAAGGCAACAAATTCTCCCATTCTAGACATGTCGATACCATAACAATCTGGGTAACGAATTTGTGGAGCTGATGAAACAATAATTATTTTCTTTGGACCTAACCGATCTAAAATTCTTAAAATACTTTGCTTAAGTGTAGTGCCTCTAACAATAGAGTCGTCGAGCACCACTAAGTTATCCACTCCTCTATTTATTACACCATACGTGGTATCATAAACATGTGCAACCATGTCTTTACGGTCGGCATCTTGTGTAATAAATGTTCGAAGTTTTACATCTTTCAACGTAATTTTCTCTACACGGGGCGACATGTTTAATAATTTCTCTAGCTTATCATTATCTAATTCATGTTGATGATTAAGAATTTTTTCTTTTTGATAAGTTTTGATGTATTTATGTACACCTTCCACCATTCCGTAATAAGCAACTTCTGCTGTGTTAGGAATGTAGGAGAATACCGTATTTTCGAAATCGTAATCAACAGATTTCAATATTTTATCAACTAATAATCTACCTAACTGTTTACGCTCTCTATAAATAGAAGCATCGTTTCCTCTAGAAAAATAAATACGCTCAAAAGAACAAGCTTTTTTCTCTACAGGCTCCTTAAACATTTGCATTGAAACATGCCCATTTTTCTTAATAATCAACGCATGTCCTGGTTCTACTTCTTTAATTTCATCAATAGGAATATTAAAAGCTGTTTGAATAGCTGGGCGCTCTGAAGTAACCACTACAACTTCTTCATCTTCATAATAAAACGCTGGACGAATGCCTGCAGGATCGCGCATTACAAAAGCGTCTCCATGACCAATCATTCCACATATTGTATAACCCCCATCCCAATTTTTTGCAGAACGAGTTAATACATTTGCAACGTCTAATTGTTCCGCAATTAGTTTCGTAATTTCTACGTTTCCATGTCCTAGAGAACGGTAATAGTCGAATAATTTTTGATTTTCATCATCTAAAAAATGACCAATCTTTTCGAGAACTGTAATGGTATCTGCTTTTTCTTTTGGATGCTGCCCCAACTCATACAACTGTTCCAATAACTCATTTACATTCGTCATATTGAAATTCCCAGCCACAATTAGGTTACGAGTAATCCAGTTATTCTGACGAAGAAACGGGTGACATTGTTCGATGTTATTTCCACCGAAAGTTCCATAGCGAAGGTGACCCAATAATAACTCTCCAGTATAAGGAGCATTATGTTTAAGCCAAACAGGGTCCATAAAATTAATTGGATCGTTTGCTTCTACTTCTATTAGTCGATTATGTATATGCTCAAAAATCTCTGGAACTGCATTTTTACTCGTTGATCTATGACGTGAGATATATCGTTCTCCAGGAGCAATATCTAATTTAATAGTGGCTACTCCAGCTCCGTCTTGCCCACGGTTCTGCTGTTTCGACATTAATAAATACAGTTTATTGAGCCCATAAAGAGCCGTGCCGTATTTTTCTTGATAAAATGCTAATGGTTTTTTAAGTCGGATTAATGCGATGCCGCATTCGTGCTTAATTGATTCACTCATGGATGTGTCACTAAGGCACAAAGATACTAAATGAATTGTGAATTTTGAATTTTGAGTTGTGAATTATAGATAAAAGTTTAAAACATTACAGAATATTTAAAAACAAAAAAGTCTCCTTTCTTTCGAAAGGAGACTTAAGTGTATTTTGAAGTAACTTAAATAGTTACGCCGATTTTGATAGTCATAATAGACTTTATGTACATTGTATCTGTTGTTGGATTAAACAATTTACCATCTAATTGAACTCTAAATGATGGACTAGATACAAAAGGTAATAAATTTACAGGTACTGTTTGATTAGGCAAAACAATTGGATTCATATTTCTAAATGAAAGTGCCATTGTTGCACTATCAACTGATGCTAAACTAGTGTAATTACCAGTAAGTTCTGAAATATTAATACCTATACTTTTAATGTTATTGAAGTTTTGAGTAGTATTCACTACCCCATTTTTGT
>CALRIM020000058.1:0-16456 GCA_943360385.1 Rhizobium sp. Q54
TACTGGATCAACATCACCGTACACTTTTGTTTTTGCATCAGCTGTAACAGTAATTGTTTTTGCAGTAATGCTTAGTGAGTCATCCTCGTACGTTATTGTGTAGTTAGCGTTTAATGCTAGTGTTCCTTGATTGATTACATACTTACCAACATTCTCTCCAATCGCTCTCGATAAATTTCCAGTAAACGCATCACCTGTGTTTAATGCAGGAGTGTAAGTATACGTCAATGCTGGATCTACTTCACCATACACTTTTGTTTTGGCATCTGCGGTAACAGTAATTGTTTTTGCAATGATGCTTAGTGAGTCATCATCGTACGTAATTGTATAGTTAGCGTTTAATGCTAGTGTTCCTTGATTGATTGCATATTTACCAACATTCTCTCCAATCGCTCTCGTTAAATTTCCAGTGAATACATCTGTTCCTATTAAGGCTGGAGCATACGTATACGTTAACGTTGGATCTACATCACCATACACTTTTGTTTTCACTTCTGCGGTTACGATAATTGTTTTCGCAGTAATGCTTAAACTATCGGCTATGTAAGTGATGCTATAATTTGAACCAAGGGATAAAGTATTTTTATTAATGATGTATTTACCAATATTCTCACCAACTGTTCTTGATAAACTTCCAGTAAAGGCATCTGTCCCTATTAAAGCTGGAGTATAAGTATAAGTCAATGCTGGGTCAACCTCTCCATACACTTTTGTTTTGGCATCGGCTGTAACGGTAATAGTTTTTGCAGTAATACTTAAACTATCTGCAACGTATGTAATCGAATAATTACTTGGTAAAGAAAGTGAGTTTTTATTGATGACATATTTTCCAACATTCTCACCCAAAGCTCTTGATAAACTTCCTGTGAATACATCACCAGCATTTAAAGCTGGAGTATAAGTATAAGTCAATGCTGGATCAACATCACCATACACTTTTGTTTTGGCATCGGCTGTTACAATAATTGTTTTTGCAGTAATTGATAAACTATCTGCAACATATGTAATCACATAGTTGCTACTTAATGCAAGCGTATTTTTATTGATGACATATTTTCCAACATTCTCACCCAAAGCTCTTGATAAACTTCCTGTGAAGGCATCACCTGTATTCAATGCTGGGATATAAGTATAAGTCAATGCTGGATCAACATCACCATACACTTTTGTTTTGGCATCGGCTGTTACTACAATTGTTTTCGCAGTGATACTTAAACTATCAGCTACATATGTAATAGAGTAATTGCTATTTAAAGCAAGCGTATTTTTGTTTATTACGTATTTACCAATATTCTCACCAACTGCTCTACTTAGTGAACCAGTGAAAGCATCTCCGCTATTCAATGCAGGTGCATAAGTATACGTTAATGCTGGATCAACCTCTCCGTAAACTTTTGTTTTTGCATCAGCAGTAACCGTAATTGTTTTGGCTGTGATGGTTAGTGAGTCATCATCGTACGTTATTGTATAGTTAGCGTTTAATGATAATGTTCCTTGATTAATTACATACTTACCAATATTCTCACCAACTGCTCTACTTAGTGAACCAGTGAAAACATCTCCACTATTCAATGCAGGTGTGTAAGTATAAGTCAATGCTGGATCAACATCACCGTACACTTTTGTTTTGGCATCAGCTGTTACAATAATTGTTTTCGCAGTAATGCTTAAACTATCGGCAACGTAAGTGATGCTATAGTTTATACCAAGTGATAAGGTGTTTTTGTTGATGATGTATTTACCAATATTCTCACCAACTGCTCTTGATAGACTTCCAGTAAAGGCATCTGTTCCTATTAAAGCTGGAGTATAAGTATACGTTAATACTGGATCAACATCACCGTACACTTTTGTTTTGGCATCGGCTGTTACAATAATAGTTTTTGCAGTAATGCTTAAACTATCTGCAATGTAGGTTATCGTATAACTGCTTGGTAAAGCAAGAGTGTTTTGAGTAATGACATACTTACCAATATTCTCTCCTGCTGCTCTCGATAAAGAACCAGTGAAGACATCTCCAGTGTTAAGCGTTGGGCTGTAGGTGTAGGTTAGAATTGGATCTGCATCACCGTATATTTTAGTAGCAAATTGTGCTCTAACTGTAATATTTTTTGATCCAATACTTAAACTATCTTGGATATACGTAATTGTATAATTAGCCGGTAATGTAAGAGTGCCTTGGTTAATGGCATACTTTCCAATACTTTCCCCCGCTGCTCTGGATAAAACTCCCGCAAAGACATCACCCGTATTTAGAACTGGAGTGAACGTGTAGGTTAAAACAGGATCAGCAGCTCCAAATGCTTTTGTTTTTGCATCGGCAGTAACCGTAATCGTTTTTGCAGTAATACTTAAACTATCGGCAACATAAGTGATACTATAATTTGAACCTAGGGATAATGTATTTTGATTGATAACATATTTCCCGATGTTCTCTCCCAAAGCTCTACTTAACGAACCGGTGAAAGCATCACCTGTATTGAGTGCTGGGGTATAGGTATATGTTAATGCTGGATCAACTTCTCCATACACTTTTGTTTTTGCATCGGCAGTTACGGTAATAGTTTTTGGGGTAATACTTAAACTATCTGCGATGTAAGTAATCGAGTAATTACTGCTCAACGCAAGTGTGTTCTGATTGATAATGTATTTACCAATGTTCTCTCCTACTGCTCTACTTAATGATCCGGTGAAAGCATCACCTGTGTTTAGTGCCGGAGTATAGGTATACGTTAAGGTTGGGTCAATCTCTCCATACACTTTTGTTTTTGCTTGTGCAGTTACGGTAATCGTTTTTGCAGTAATACTTAAACTATCTGCGATGTAAGTAATCGAGTAATTGTTGCTCAACGCAAGTGTGTTCTGATTGATAATGTATTTACCAATATTTTCTCCCACTACTCTAGTTAAACTTCCAGTGAAAGAATCACCTGTATTCAATGCTGGAGTAAACGTATACGTCAAGGTAGGGTCAATCTCTCCGTACACTTTTGTTTTTGCATCAGCCGTAACGGTAATTGTTTTTACAGTAATACTTAAACTATCTGCAACGTAAGTAATCGAATAACCACTTGGTAAAGCAAGAGTGTTTTGATTAATAACATACTTTCCAATATTCTCTCCCAAAGCTCTACTTAATGAGCCAGTGAAAGAATCACCCGTGTTTAGTGCAGGACTATAGGTGTAGGTAAGAATTGGATCGACATTACCGTATATTTTAGTAGTGAATTGAGCTCTAACGATAATGTCTTTTGATCCAATATTTAAACTATCTTGAATATAAATAATTGTATAATTAGTGGGCAAGGCTAGTGAACCTTGGGTAATAGCATATTTACCAATACTTTCCCCTGCTGCTCGAGTCAGGCCTCCAGTAAATACATCACCTGATATTAAATTTGGAGTGAACGTGTACGTTAAAGCGGGGTCTATCGCTCCAAATGCTTTTGATTTTGCATCAGCTGTAACCGTAATAGTTTTTGTTGTGATACTTAAACTATCTTCAACATAAGTAATCGTATAATTATTCGGTAAAGAAAGTGTGTGTTTGTTAATCACATATTTACCAATATTCTCTCCAACTACTCTACTTAAACTTCCTGTAAATGCATCACCATTGTTCAATGCTGGTGTATAGGTATATGTTAAAGCAGGGTCCACATCTCCGTATACTTTTGTCTTAGCTTCCGCGGTAACGGTGATTGTTTTTGAAGTAATCACTAAACTATCTGCGATGTAGCTTATCGAATAATTACTCGGTAAAGAAAGTGTGTTTTTGTTAATCACATATTTACCAATGTTCTCTCCAACTGCTCTACTTAGTGATCCTGTGAAAACATCTCCACTGCTCAATGCTGGTGTATAAGTATACGTTAATGCTGGATCAACTTCTCCAAACACTTTTGTTTTTGGTTGTGCAGTTACAGTAATTGTTTTTGATGTAATCGCTAAACTATCTGCTTGGTAAATAATTGTATAATTGCTTGGTAATTCAAGTGTATTTTGATTGATACTATACTTACCAATATCTTCACCAATATCTCTACTCAATGAGCCTGTGAATACATCGCCTGGGCTCAATGCTGGTGAATAAGTATACGTTAATGCTGGATCAACTTCTCCAAACACTTTTGTTTTTGCTTGGGCAGTTACCGTAATGGTTCTGTTGGTAATGCTTAAACTATCGGAAGTAAAAGTAATCGAATAAATACTGTCTAATCTTAAGTCGTTTTGATTGATCAAATATTTGCCAAGTGCTTCACCTGGTTCTCTAGAAAGCGTACCAGAAAATGTATCTGTACCATATAGAGGTGGTGTAAAGTAATAAGTTAATATTGGATCTGCATCTCCATATTCTTTGGTGATAGGGTCTGCAATAACTTGAATGTTTTTTGTTGTTATTGTGAAGTTTACATCAGTATAGGCAAGGGTATAATTACTTCCTAACGACAATGTGTTTTGGCGTATTGGGTAGCTCCCTATTATCTCCCCTGGATCTCTCATTAGCTCCCCCGAAAAAGTATCGGTACCATACAATGGTGGAGAAAAAGTATAGGTGAGCGTTGGATCATCATTTCCATATTCCTTTGTTAATGCATCGGGTGTTACATAAATGATTTTTTGCCAAATCCAAAAATCCGTTTCCACAAAATTTATGCGGTAATGGCTATCTAACGACAATGTATTTTGTAAAACTGCATAATTTCCAAGTTCTTCTCCCGGTATTCTAGAAAGCTCACCGGCAAAGGTATCCGTACCATATAATGGAGGAGTAAATGAATAGGTTAGAGCAGGATCTGCATCTCCAAATTCCTTTGAAACTCCATCAGGTGTAACTGTAATCGTTTTAGGTGTAATGGTGAAATCAGTTGGCACATACACTAGGTTATACTTGCTATCTAATGCTAATGTATTTAGATTAATTGCATAGATACCAAGTTCCTCTCCAGCATCACGAGATAATAATCCAGAAAATGTATCAACACCAACTAATGGTGGAGAAAAAGTGTAGGTAAATATCGAGTCTGCATCTCCAAATTCCTTTGAAAGAGTATCTGCTATAACTGTAATTGTTCTTACTTCAATGCTTAAGGTTGTATCAACATAATTAATTAAATAATTACTGTTTAGGCTTAGGTCATTTTGATTGATTGCATAGGTTCCTATATCTTCACCGGCATCTCTCGAAAGTGATCCCGAAAAACTATCGCCAACTTTTAAATCAGGTGAATAAGTATAGGTTAAGGGTGGATCTGAATCTCCATATTGCTTCGACTGGGCATCTGCAATAACAGTAATAGTTTTTTGTCCGATAATTAAGTTAGCATCGAAAAATGCTACAATATATTCTTGACTTGAGTAGAAAGTTCCATCACCTGCATCTGATAAGATATCAATAGAATTAGAATAAATTGGGTATGCGCCAACACTCTCACCTGGAGTTCTGGCTAAAGTTCCAACAAAGAAATCAGTACCTACTAACGGAGGGGAATAAGTATATGTTAATACTGGATCGGCATCACCATAATCCTTCGTCTTTTCGTCAACATATATGTTAATTGTCTTTTTTTCAATAACAAAGAAACCAGGTATAAAATTTAATATGTAATTACTACTTAGTGAAAGATTATAACCGCTTATTCCATATTCACCTGCACCTTCTCCATAATCACGAATTAAGTGCCCAGCAAAAGTATCCGTAAAAGCGAGAGCTGGAGAATAAGAATAGGTTAATTCAGGGTCAGCGTCCCCGTATACTTTTGATAACGTATCTATAGTTACAGTTATGAATCTCTTGTATATATTTAGATTCGCAGGAACAAAATTAATGGTATAATTACTATTCAATGCTAAGGTTCCTATACTTATTTGATAATTCCCAATGTTTTCTCCACTTATTCTAGAAAGCTCTCCAGAGAAGGTATCTGCTGGATCTAGTGCTGGAGAAAATGTGTAAGTGAATACTGGATCAGCATCTCCATATCGTTTAGTTGTGGATGCTGCAGTAACAGTTATTTCCTTTGAACCTATTGTTAAATTTTCGCCAACATAATTAATAAAATAATGCTCATTTACTTCCAAGGTGTTTAGGTTAATTGCATAGGTACCTAGGGACTCGCCTGGATCCCTTGAGAGTTCTCCAACAAATCCATCCGAGCCATATAAGTCAGGTGTATAGGTGTAGGTCAAAACAGGATCAGCCGTTCCAAATGCTTTTGATTGTGCAGAAGCCGTAACCGTAATAATTCTTTTATGTATCCTAAAAGTATCTGTATTAAATACAAGAGTATAGTTTGAGTTTAACGAAAGTGTGTATTGTTCCATCAAATAAGTGCCAGTTGCCTCACCTGGTTCCCTTGCTAGTTCTCCAGTAAATTCATCGGTACCATTAAGTGCTGGTGTATAGGTGTAAGTAAACGCAGGATCATCATAACCATATTGTTTAGAAAGTGTATCTGGGGTTACTGTAATTGTTTTTGCAGTTATATAAAAATAATTTTCTACATAGGTAATAATGTAATTTGAGTCTATTGTTAGTGTGTTTTGTGAAATTACGTATGTACCAACATCCTCTCCTGGATCTCTTGATAGTACTCCTATAAAAGTATCGAGACCAATTAAGGCTGGACTAAACGTATAACTTAATATTGGATCAACATCTCCAAATGTTTTTATTTGCTCATCTGCAGTTACAGTGATTGATTTCGTTGTGATGGTTAAATTGGAAGGTTCAAATACTAATTCGTATTTACTATCTAAAGATAAACTACCTTGATTGATACTGTATCTACCAATAGTCTCTCCAGATGTTCTTGACAAAGCTCCAACAAATGTATCGGTACCAATAAGTGCTGGAGTATAAGTATATGTTAGTAATGGATCAACATCACCATATGCTTTGATTAGAGCATCAGCCGTAACCGTTATGGTAATTTTTCCAATAGTAAGATTTGCTGAAACATAATTAAGAGTGTAATTACCTGACAAGGCAAGTGTTCCTTGTTGTATTGCATAATCACCAACTGTTTCACCAGCAACTCTTGTTAAATTTCCAGTAAACTCATCCGTTCCAATTAATGCTGGTGTATATGAATAAGTAAAGCTTGGGTCTGCATCGCCAGCATATTTAGATTGGGAATCTGCTGTTACTGTAATTGTTTTTTGAGTGATAGTTAAACTATCCGGAACATACGTGATCGAATAATTATTATTCAAAGAAAGTGTGTTCCTACTGATTAGATATTTACCAACATCATCTCCAACTGCTCTTGATAATGAACCTGTAAACGCATCGGAGCCTATTAAAGCTGGCGAATAAGTGTACGTTAAAGTTGGATCTCCATCTCCATAGGTTTTAGTTTGTGCTTCTGCAGTAATAGTAATTAATCTTGCCCCAATAGTTAAATTTGCAGGTACAAATGTGATGGAATATTTAGGATCTAATGATAAGGTATGTTGAGTAATTGCATACCTACCAGTGTCTTCACCAGACACTCTAGATAAAACCCCAGAAATAGTATCTCCAACTTCCAATGCTGGTGAATACGTATATGTTAATATTGGATCAGCGTCACCATACGATTTTGATTTTGCCTCTGCACTAATCGTAATATTAATTATACCAATTGTTAAATTTGCAGATACATAAGTTAAGTTGTAATTACTACTAAGAGCAAGGTCGTTTCTATTAATTGCATAAACCCCTTCCGTTTCGCCAGGGTTTCTACTTAAAGATCCTGTAAATTCATCTGTGCCAATAAGTGCTGGTGAATAAGTGTATGTTAATGCAGGATCGGCACTTCCTCTATATTTTGATTTTGAATCGGCTGTAACAGTAATGTTTTTGATGCCAATAGTTAAGTTTGCAGGTACATATGAAATGGTATAACTACTATTTACGGTTAGTGTATTTCTATTGATGGTATAGACACCAACATCCTCCCCAACATTTCTACTTAAGGCACCTGTAAATTCATCAGATCCAACAAGGGCTGGCGAATAAGTATAGGTAAAAGTTGGGTCTGCATCACCATACGTTTTTGATTGTGCAAGCGCGGTTATTGTTAATGCTCTATTAGAAACTGTGCTCAAAGGTATAGCAACTGTTTTGGAACTCGCCGAGGCATTAGAAGCAACAATATCTCCGGAGTATGTTCCAGAAGGTGTTATTGCACTTAACCTTACATAAACTTTTGTACTTGCAATGTTTCCTGCAGAACCTACCGTAACAGTACTACTAAAGTTTGTGTTATCTAAACTTACTTCAAATCCTGCAGGTGGGGTTACCAAAATTCCTCCTGAGGAAATTATTCCCGACACATTAAAAAATTGAGATGCAGATGCAGTACCATACGTTGTACTAAATGCATTAAGTGTCCCTGTAACTACAATATTTCTTATGACCGTTTGCCTAAAAAAAGAATATGCTCCAGTACCTGTAACACTTGTTTTTTCTGCACGAACTCTAAAATAGTACGTAGATCCCGAAGTAAGACCAGTGATTGTTTTAGTGAGTGTACCATTTGGTAAAATAAATGGGGAACCCGAAATAACAGATGAATAATCCGATGCTGAAGCAACATCTAAATAATAATTCTCTATCGTTCCTTGTAAGGGTGCTGTCCAATTAGCGGTAAAACTAGATGAAGTAATATTAGCTGCACCGGCTAATACTGGTACTGCTATGGCATAACTTTCTACCCAGTTACTGGTATTCCCAGTTAAAGCAAAATTACTTAATGTACCAGTTTGTGCATTCGAGGTTAAGTCTACAACATTTTCGGAACTAACGGCTCTAATTGCATTATCAAAATTATAATAGAATACTAAATTACTGGCATTAGCTGCAACGGTATCTAACATAGCCGACGACACTTCTCCTGCAGTTAATGCTTTATTCCAAATACGCACTTCATCCAAACTTCCATTAAAATAAGAGTTTGTTGCCAATGATGTTGAACTCTGCCCAATTAATAGATTAGAAACAGAAGAATTTGACAGTGATATTCCTGGACTGCTCGCCGAAGCTATTCCATTTACATAGAAAGTAACGACACTAGCAGATTTAACAATGGCCACATGTGACCATCTCCCCGCTTCTATGTTTGCAATCGAGCTTACAACACTTGTCGCTGATCCAACACTCTCTCCAGCGGACCAATAAGCAAGTGCCAACCTGCTAGAAGTTAAATACAATATATAATCACCTGCTTTTCCTATAATAGTTTTAGTACCGGAAACATTACTTGGTTTTATCCACGCTTCGAGGGTAAATTGCCCAGAATTCATTGCCAAATTTCTAACAGCATTCGTTTGTGCAACAGTTATAAAATCATTTGTTCCATCGAAATTCAATGCATTCCCTGGTGGTGTACTACCTGTAATAGTGAAATTTACGGGAGCAACTACTATAGAATACTTACTTGGTAATGATAGCGTACCTAGAGTAATTGCATAATTTCCGTATCGCTCACCAGCCATTCTACTCAATTCTCCAGTAAAACTATCTCCCACTTCTAAAGCAGGACTATATGTATAACTAAAACTAGGATCCGAGTCTCCATAAGCTTTCGATTTTACATCTGCAGTAACAGTAATCGGTATTGAGGTAATGGTTAAATTTGCAGGTACATAACTAATGATATAATTAGAATTGATTGCTAAAGCACCTTGGTTTATTTGATAAGTTCCTTCTTCTTCGCCAGCAACTCTGGTTAATGAACCGGTAAAAGAATCTCCGTTTACTATTGATGGAGAAGTAGTATAAGTAAAGGTAGGATCCGCTGAACCTTTTTCTTTCGACTTTGCATCCGCAGTAATCGTAATTGATAATTTATTTATAGTGAAATTAGCCGGTACTAACGTTATAATATAATTACTTAAGGTTAACGTACCAATATTCATTGCATAGGTACCAAAATTTTCACCAACAGCTCTTGATAATGAACCTGTGAAAGTATTTCCATTTATAGGAGAAGGAGAATAGGTATAACTAAAAACAGGGTCTACCGCTCCATATGTTTTAGAATTTGCAATTGCTGTTACTGTAATAGGCAATGGAGTAACCGTACAAGTTGGTACAATTACGGTATCTGAAGTTGCAGAAGAGTTAGAAATTATAATTGTTCCAACATAACTGCCCGCAGGTGCTGTTGTTGATAAACGAACATAAACTGTTGTAGAAGGAATGCCTCCTCCTGAACCAACAGTAACTGTGTTTGAAAACGTGGTATTATTTAAGCTAACTTCAAAACCAGTAGATGGACTTACTAATATTCCTCCAGTACCTGAAGTTATTAGTCCTGAAACAGTAAAACTTGTACTTGTAGATGCTGTTCCATAATTGGAACTTAATGCTGTTGGACTTCCAGAGGTGTTAATAAATCGGGTGTTAACTTGTCTAGTAATCGAATATGCTCCCTCACCTGGAAATGAATTGCTATTAGCTCTTATTCTATAATAGTATATTTGTCCCTCTTGCAAACCAGTAATATTTCCCGACAATGAACTAGATGGAAAAATAAATGGTGAACCTGCTACCGTATCGGTAAAATCTGTATTATTAGAAACATCAACATAATAATTATCAACTTGACCTGTTGTTGGAGCAGACCAATTTGCTGTAAATCCTACTGAAGTAACATTAGAATTAGCATTCAATACAGGTACTACCATTGCATAACTTGCAACCCAATTACTGGTATTTCCAGTTAAAGCAAAATTTTTAAGTTCTGCTGTATTACCAATTCCTGTTTGATCAACTACAGTATCTAATCCTGTATTACTACCTGCAGCTATTCCACTATTAAAATTATAATACAATACAAGTCCACTTGTAGTCGTTGGATTCGTTTGCGCCTGCATATCGGATATGACTTGTGCATCGCTTCTCATGTAATTCCAAATTTTAATCTCATCTAATTTACCTTTAAAGTACTTACTGTTTGGTGAATTAGGTGGTGGATATCCAATTGTAAAACTATCTACAGTGACTGGATAGTTAGATATTGCATTACCAGGAAACACGCTTCCTATTTTTACTCCGTTTATATAAAATCTACCTGAAGAAGAGAGTGGATCTGTTGTAACAGCCACATGAATCCAATTATTTTTAATGATACCCGATGCTGGTGTTGAATACCGCCTTAGTGTTGTTGAAGAACCCCATTTATAAAGCGTAATCTCATTATTATAAACAAATAATTGAAATACTCCGGGCTTACTAATAATCATCTGAGTATCTGCCAACGATTCTATATTTATCCAGGCCTCAACAGTTAATGCCCACGATGGAAAATTTAATATTTCAGTGCGTGCATTAATTTCTAGGTAATCATCAACACCATCTAACTTCAATGCATTTTCTGAAGACTGAGCCAGAGCATTATAAGAGAACAAACAGAAAACAATGGTAGATAAAAGTAAAAACGACTTAATTCTCATATGAATAAGTTAAAAATAGATTCAAGTAAATTGTTGTTGTTGTTGTTGTGTGTTAATGAAATTGAGCTGTTTTAAGAAAAGAGTGGGCTCTCTACCACTCTTTCTAACTAAACTAATTAACAAATTCGCTCTCTCTTGAATTTATCAATGATTAAAAGTCATAAAATATTTCTACAATAAATTTCAAATGAAGATGAGTACTCCTATAAGTAGGATGAATAAACCAATTCTGGGTTCAAAAAATATTGCTGGAAGAATAATATATATCAATCATTTATAACATATAAAGAAAACAACACCTTAAAACATTGGTATCCATGATACTTTAATTATTTGGGAATAAAATGAGGACGAAAGGCTGAATTTTGAGTACAAAAAATAAATATTCCAGTTCGGGCGCTAATAGCCTTTGAACTCAAACACAAATACATACTTTTGATTTTATACCCAAAACATTCACTCTCCTTCTTATGAATAAAAACATCAATGTTTTGATAGTTGAACATGATTCCAAATGGCAGCGAATTCTAGTTAATGCACTCTCTAAAGATGGATTTACCATTTCTGGATGTGCAACAAACTTAGAAGATGCTCATTTATTGGTTGAAAGTATCAAATTCGACATTGCGCTTGTTGATACTCACATAGGCGATCAGGCTGATGGGCTCGCATTAGGTAACATTATAAGACAAAAATACCATAAGCCTTTTATTTTTATTACAGGAGCATTAGATCCTGATTTGTTTGATACTGCAATACTTACAAATTCATCTTGCTATTTAACCAAACCCTTTGCTGACGAAACGTTATTGCTAAATATTAGAAATGCGGTAAATCAATTCAATATTACAAATGAACTTAATACCGCAAACGACTCCAATAATACAAACCATTTTTTCTTTGCCAAAAATGGTAATCAATATAAGAGGATCGAATGGCATGAAGTAGTTTGTTTACAATCCGACAGAAACTACACTAAGGTAATTACCAATAAGGATGAGTTATATATGATTAGATGCTCTCTTCAAAATGCAATGAAAGAGGTAATCCCTGTTAATATTCGCCCAAATTTTTTACAAATTAATAGAGCGGAGGTTTTTCAGATAGGGTATATAAAAAAAATAATCAACAACACTGTGGTCATAGATTCAAAGGAATTTGAAGTAACAGATGGTTATATAAAAAATTTAAAACAAAAATTAAACATTATACTCTAGGTATAAACAAATGAATTTCACAAAAAATAAGATTAAAATAATTTGATATATATTAGAATGAAAAAATATAACCTTTTAGCTCTAGCTATATTATTGTGCAGCATTGCACATGCTCAACTGAGTCCACTTAGTGCTAGTTTTTTCCAGAACCAATATTTAGTAAATCCAGCATTAGCAGGAACTACAGAAGAAATTCGTCTGAATTCTGGATATAACAAGCAATGGAGTACCGTTCCCGGTGCACCAGTTACACAGTACCTTACACTCGACAAAGGTTTCGAAAGAGTTGGGGTAGGAATGAATATTTATGCTGACAAAGCAGGGCTACTAAAACGAACAAGAGTAATTGGTACTTACGCTTACCATCTACCAATAGATAACAATGGGGATATTATTCATTTTGGAATTTCAATGGGAATTCTATCTCAACGAATTTCTAATGAAGATATAAATGGAGTTAGTGGGGATGTATCCATTGCGCAATTCAATGATCGTAATGCCGTTTTTGATGGCGATTTTGGAATGGCCTATACTTCAGAAAAGTTAAATATTCAAGGTGCTGTTCCTAATTTAAAAAACTTCTTAAAAAGAGAATTATATAATTCAGCTAATTGGAATACTTTTTATTCTGCCGCTAGCTATAAATTCATAGTAAAATATAAACAGATATCTACACTTATAGAACCCAAAGTAATTCTTAGAGGGGTAAGGAATTCTAAAAACGTACTAGATATGGGTGTTAATATTTCAGCTTTTCAAAACAAAGTATTCACAACTGTAATGTACCACACAACTCAAAATATCACCTTGGGTGCTGGTGTAAATTATAAAGATTTTAGTATCCTAGGAATGTACACTTCTAGAACTTATGCACTAAAAGGATATGTAACTGGTAATTTCGAAATTGGTTTAGGGTATAATTTTAAAATGAGATAATAAAAGAGGTGTAGTGCATCTGTTATTAATAATGAATTCGTAACACCACTCTTCTATTAATCGATTGATTATTCGGAATAGGTTCTCCTTTACCATTACGATTTGAAACCACAGGTTGAGTATCAGCATATCCCGATGCCTTTAATCGTGTTGGCTCCATTCCTTGCTCGATTAAATAGCGAACCACATTTGAAGCTCTTGCAACAGATAACTCCCAATTAGAAGGGAATTCTTTAGTGGCTATTGGATTATCGTCCGTATGACCTTCCACATCCAAACTGAAATTTGCTTTTTTCTTTTTACTTACGGCATCAATAATAGCAAAAATTTTATCTACAATCTCTTTACCTTCAGGTAGTAATTTTGCATCGCCACTATTGTAAAAAGAATTACTCAAGAAACGCATGTTTATTGCATTGTCCTTATTTTCAATCTCTAGATTTTTATCTTTTACTTCCTTCATCAACATAGAATCTAGTTGAGATTTTATTTCGCTCAGTGGAGTAGAAATGGTTTTGTTTTTGACCTTAGAACTATAACTGGCCTTAACTCTATCCCAAACATTTTGATCCACATTGGCCGATGCAAAGAGTAAAATAAAAAAACACAATAAAAGAGTAATCAAATCGGCATATGTAATAAGCCAAAGCTCTCCTGGTTCCTCACCAAAAAGCGCACGTTGAACTTTCTTTTTATTACCTTGAATTGCCATTATTTACTTGTGTTTTGCTTGTTTTCGTTTTCGCTATCTCTACTTACAAACGACATTAATTGATCTCGAATAACAAGTGCTGGTTTATTTTCTTTTATCAACAACAAACCCTCTAAAATTATTATCTCTCTGCGTTGTGTATGTGAGGCATTGAATTTTATTTTCTTTGCCAACGGAATGAAAAATAAATTGGCTGAAGAAACACCATACAATGTTCCTATTAATCCTGTAGAAATACCTGGTCCGATGTTAGAAGGATCGTTCAAATTATTCAACATCACAATCATCCCCAAAACAGTTCCTAACATACCAAATGCGGGTGCTGAGTTCGCCATAGAATGAAATACATCCGACATTTGCAATGAACTATTATAATCCTTGTCTATACTCGTTTCTCCCATGTTACGAATATCTGCTGCTGAATAATTCGTATTGTATAAATCGAACAATAATCGCACATACGAGTCTTTCTCATTTTGCGATATATAATTCATGAACTCTTTTTTATCTTTCTTGATTCTATCAGCCCAACTCACTACCATTTCTACATCTTCGTTGATAGAAACTGTTTTGTGCTTCGTTTGACTAAATAACAATCCAAAATGTTTTAAGGCATTAAACACAATATTTACTGGATACATTACAAACATTGCCGCCAATACTCCACCAAAAACAATGAAAAATCCAGCTAAATGGATAAATGGATTTTTTAACAGTGTAGGCAAATAATGCTCTAACCTAATTGCACCAGCTGTATCCATTATACCTAACACAACAAATGTTGTACAAATAACAAACCCTAAAAATGTACCAATGGAAAATTTCATACTTATTTTTTTGAAGTAATATCCTTTAATTCTTTTGCAGATGGAACTCTAATATCTGGATCCAATTTAGATGCTTGCAACCATAATGCTTTTGCTTTTTCCTCGTTTCCCATTACATAAAGTACACTCCCTTTTAACGATAATGCCTCTGCTGTTTCAATTATTTTCAACGACTCTTCTACATAATCTAATGCATTCTCGTAATCGTCTACATATAAAAACTCTTGAGCGCGACGATAATATTTCAATGCTAAATTAACAGCTTCTTTTGCTTCCTTACTAATGTTTAAAGCACCATCAATTAAATCTTTTTTAGATTTTGGATCTGTGGTCATGGAAAGCACAAACTCTTCATTCCCTTTTCCTACTGCATATTCAATAGATGCTGCATTGTTTTTGTATTTAACATTCACAGGATCTTTAACAGAATAAGCCCTCCTAGAATTTTCGGCAATACGCTGCTGCTCCGCTAAATCCTTTATGGTATAACGTGTTTCGCACGACATACAAGCAAATAACGAAAGCACTAAAGTACACTTAAGGCCTGTATATAAAACTGAATCCATATCCGAAATTTTGTAATTGTAAGGTATTAGTTTGTTTAGTACTGCTTGAAGTATTAGAATACATAGAATTAATTAAATAATATCTAAAATCTAATTCAAGACTTAAATTCTCTGTCATGTTTACAATAAGTCCTTGCCTTGCATAAGGCACTACTTCATTGGAAATAGTAACACTCAATGCTTGAAATGCTTCCATCCAATATTTACGAGGTTGGTCTGCTTTCTTCAAAAAACATAGCGAATAAAAGAATCCCGCCTGTGGCATAATCTTGTTGAATTTTGTGAAGCCTGTATCTGCATCCGATTGCATCAGTTGCAAATAAGACAAGCCCGTTCTAAATCCATAATATCCACCATGACTTTTGTTAAATGCTTGTCGCCATGCTATACTTACATCCGAAATAGTTGCTAAGCTATTTGTTCCCTGATCAACCTTATTAACCAAATAATACTGCGTTTTGTAAAATGAAATACCCCCAGATATTAGTAATTCGGCCCTTCTTGGATTGTACATATCTGGATTAGAATTTAGTACCGTACTATAAATTAATTCTTTCGAACGAGATTTTACTAATTGTAAATTAACCTGAAATCCTGTGATATGATCGTATGTTAATTGTACATATAATAAGGACTGTAATCCATATTTATCAATTACAGTATTCATCATATCTTCGTCCAAAATCAACCGCTCTAACGTATTCTGTCTAGTAATGGTTAAGTTAGAATCGGTACCATTTACAATGGTTAATGGTT
>CALRIM020000059.1:0-16402 GCA_943360385.1 Rhizobium sp. Q54
TAATTCTATTCTGTTTTAACACTATTTACAAGTATTTAAGAACTGGAAGTTTTATATTAAATAATTTTCAGTTTCCTAAGTTTTATTTATTTCTCTATCTTTGCACCCTTGAAATAATGCCATTGTTAATCATCTACAAAGTAATTATAGCATAGTTTTTGTAGGTGAAAGTAATAAGAGAAGTATGGATAAGAAATTGAAAGTTAAGAGCATTTTGGTTACACAACCAAAACCAGAGTCGGACAAGTCCCCATTCTTTGATTTAGCTAAGAGGTACAACTTAAAGATAGATTTTAGGCCATTTATCCACGTTGAGGGTATTCCAGGCAAAGAATTCCGTAAAGAAAAAATCAATCCATTAGATTTTTCAGCAGTAATTTTTACTAGTAGAAATTCAATCGATCATTACTTTCGAGTATGCGATGAATTGAGAATAGAGGTTCCAGCAGAGATGAAATACTTTTGTATTACCGAAGCGGTGGCTTTATATATGCAGAAATATGTCCAGTATCGTAAACGAAAAGTTTTTATTGGTAAACAAACCACTGCAGAATTAATTGAAGTGATAAAAAAACACAAAGAAGAAAAATATTTTTATCCATGTACGGATGTTCACACAGACGATATCCCTGTATTTCTAAGAAATAGTGGATTTAATATCTCTGAGGCCATTATTTACCGTACAGTTTGTAGTGATTTATCTGATTTGGCTGAAGTTAATTACGACATGATTGCGTTTTTTAGCCCATCTGGAATTAAGTCATTATTTAAGAACTTCCCTGATTTTAAGCAGAATAACACACGAATTGCCACATTTGGCCCCACTACGGCAAAGGCAGTTATTGATGCAGGATTAAATATTGATGTGCAAGCGCCTAGTCCTCAGGCACCTTCAATGACTATGGCCATTGAAGAATATGTAAAAACCTCTAATAAATAGCCATTTATAAAATTTTGGTATCAAATTTGTTGCAAAATGCAACCCAAAAGGTTTAAGGAATTACGTTCAAAATTTGCATCTAGATATAATTATGCTATTTTTGAAATCCAAGGTATTTTTGGTTGTTTATAAGTATTCAATGAAGAACAAATTTAGATTGCTACTATTTCTATTGATTTTAGTAGGTTTTAAGACATTCGCACAACAAGACCCTCAATATTCTCATTATATGTTTAATGGGTTTGTATTTAACCCAGCATTGGCAGGAAGTAAAGAATCCCTTAGTGCGCTTGGGTTATTTCGTACTCAATACGTAGGGATAAAGGGTGGTCCTGAAACTCAAACGATCAGTGCACATATGCCAATTCCAAATATTAACAGTGGAGTGGGTATACATATTGTGAACGATAAAATTGGGATTGCAAATTCAAACTTGAGTTTTATGGCGTCTTATGCATATAGGTACCAATTGGCTGAAGGAACATTGTCGGGGGGATTAGCAATTGGATTTATTCAAAGAACGTTAAGTGGCAAAGATTTAATCACTGGATCACCTGGTGACCCAGTAATACCAACAGGATCTTTAAATGCAGTAAAGTTAGATGTTAATATTGGAGCCTTTTATAATACAGAGTTGTACTATGTAGGATTATCGGCAACTCATTTAAACAGGTCTTACATGAAATTTGACCAAACCATTGCAGGTGCATATAGAAACGTTATCCATACAAACTTAGTTGCTGGCTATAACTGGAATGTTTCTCCAAGCTTAGATATTAAACCATCTGTATTAGTAAAATATTCTACAGCATTATCATTCGATGTAAATGCTATGGCATTTATCAATCAGAAATTTTGGGGAGGCTTATCTTACCGTTTAAATGACGCTATTGTAGGTATTGTTGGATTAAATATTACCCCTCAAATTAAATTTAGCTATGCTTACGACTACACTTTATCGAATTTAAATGTGGCAAGTACAGGTTCACACGAAGCGATTTTAGGGTATGATGTAATCTTTAAGAAGAAAATCAAAACTGATGTAATTATTAAAACACCTAGATTTTTATAGTCTCTAGGCTGTTTTTATACTAAAACGATACTTGTATCGTTTTAAAAAACCTTCTAAATAACATTTTTTTAGAAAAAACAAAACAATAAGAATTAAAAATTATTCACATTCGTTCTTTATAATTTAGTATAATATACTATTTTTGTGTTTACGGCTTAGTTAATTAATTATATAAAAGCAAAATTTTAGTATCCCTTGCTATGAAAAAAATCGCCTTGTTCTGTTTAGCAGGACTGACTGCTCTAGTAAGCAGTTGTGGTTTAAACTCCGGGAATGGAGAGTTGGTAGGATCTAACGATCGACCAAGCTTTAAGCCTTTCATTCCATTTGGAATGGTGTATGTGCCATCAGGTACATATCACCTAGGTCAGACCGACCAAGACATCAACTATTCTCAAGTGGCGCACAATCGCCAAGTGAGTATTAGTGCATTCTATATGGATGAAACAGAGATTAGCAATAACGAGTACCGTCAGTTTACGGAATACGTTCGCGATTCTATTGTTAAAAAGACATTAGGTGGTGAGCATATTGTTCAAGATGCAGATGGAAAAGAGTTCTTAAACTGGAAAACCAAATTAAACTACAACGACCCTACGGTTATTGAAGCTTTATCTGAGTTGTATTATCCAGAGGAAGACAGAATTTTCGGTCGTAAAGAAATCGACAACAAAAAATTGGTGTATCACTTAGAGTGGTTTGATTTAACATCGGCTGCAAATAAATCTAATCGTGATAAACCTCGTACACAATTTATCGTAAAAGAAGATATTCAAGTATATCCAGATACTTTGTGTTTTATATCTGACTTTGCATATGCATTAAATGATCCAATGGTTGAAAAATACTTTTGGCATCCAGCATATGATGAATATCCAGTTTTAGGTGTTACTTGGAAACAAGCTAGAGCATTTACTATTTGGAGATCTCGTATGTTAGATGACTTCAAACGTGCTGAAGGAGAAGCAGTGATGAATCAATATCGTTTGCCAACTGAAGCGGAATGGGAATATGCATCTCGTGGTGGTAGAATTGGTGCAGATTATCCTTGGGGTGGTCCGTATGCAAGAAACAGCAGAGGTTGTTTATTAGCGAACTTCAAACCAGGAAGAGGAAATTATGGAGATGATGGTGGTATGCACACAGTGAAAGTGACTTCTTACTTCCCTAACGATTATGGTTTATATAACATGTCTGGTAATGCAGCTGAATGGACAAGTACAGCTTATGATGAGTCTGCGGTTGTGTTTATTCATGATATGAACCCTAACTATGCTTACGAAGCAAAACCAGATGATCCTGAAGTATTAAAACGTAAGGTTATTCGTGGAGGATCTTGGAAAGATATCGGTTATTTCATGCAAAATGGAACTCGTTCTTATGAATTCCAAGATACAGCAAAATCGTATATCGGTTTCCGTTGCGTAATGTCGTACATGGGTCGTTCTATTTCAGACGAATAGTCGAAATCAAATTTTAAAAAACAATAAAACAAATACATTAATTATTTACTCAACAATTCAAACTATCTAGTAAAATGGGCAACTACAAAAAACTAATGGCCAAAGTTTATGGTATTGGCGCAGCAGTCGTAATCATCGGTGCATTATTTAAAATCTTACACTTAAAATTTGCAAACGAATTATTGATTGTAGGTCTTACAACGGAAGCATTAATTTTCTTCCTTTCGGCATTCGAAAAACCACATGAAGAATACGATTGGTCTTTAGTATATCCTGAATTAGCAGGTATGGATGCTCATAGCAAGCCAGCTAAATCAGCTAACGGAGCAACTGTATCTCAACAATTAGATCAAATGTTAGAAGATGCTAAAATTGGTCCAGAATTAATTGAAAGCTTAGGAAGTGGTTTGCGTACTTTTGGTGAAAAAGTGTCAACAATTTCTAACGTTACAGATGCTGCTACAAACTCAAATGAATTTGCAAGTAAATTGAAATTAGCTTCTAATTCTGTTGATGAATTAACTTCAGCTTATTCACAAGCTTCAACTTCATTATCTGAAATTGCTGCTTCATCTACAGATTCTAAAATGTACCACGAGCAAGTTCAAACATTAGCGAAAAACTTATCGTCGTTAAATGCTATGTATGAGTTAGAATTACAAGATTCAAACAATCACTTAAAAACATTAAATAAATTCTACGGTAACGTAAATGAAACGATGCAAAACTTTAGCGATTCGTTAAATGATGCTCGTGCATTCAAAGAAGAAGTTGGTAAATTATCTAAAAACTTAGCTTCATTAAATGCGGTTTACGGTAACATGTTGTCAGCAATGACAGTAAAAGCTAACTAATTAAAGGTTTATATCTTCTAAAGATTAATTAATAAAACAAGATGGCAGGTAAAGAAACCCCAAGGCAGAAGATGATCGGTATGATGTACTTAGTGTTAACAGCGATGTTGGCATTAAACGTCTCTGAGGAATTTATGAATGCCTTTAAATTAGTAAACGACGGTTTAGAAACGACTGCTTCTAACTTTGCATCGGCTAATAAAATGACTTATGATGCATTTGAACAGTCGATGAAAAATGATCCAGTTAAAACGAAACCATTTCAAGATAAAGCATTACAAGCTCAAAAGTATTCTCAAGAGTTAGATCAATATATTAATCAAATTAAAAAAGAGATTACTGAAGAAGCTGGTGGTATTGATGAAGAAACCGGTGATATCGCAAAAAGAAGTGATATGGAAATTGGTGTTCAATTAATGATCACTAAGAAAAAAGGTTCTGAGTTGAAAGCTAAAATAATGGAAACTCGTAACAAGTATTTAGACCTTGTTGATAAAAGCGAAAGAGCTAATTTCGACTTCAGTTTAAATGCTGTTGAACCAGGACCAGATAAAGAAGGGATTAAGAAAACTTGGGAGCAAAAAAACTTCGAAGGTGTACCAGTAACTGCTATCGTTACTATTTTATCTAAAATCCAAAACGATAATAAAAATGCAGAAGCGGAAGTAACTAAATATCTTTTAGGAAAAATCAACGCTACTGACTTTAAATTCGATCAATTAGAGGCAACTGTTGTTGCACCTACTAGTTATGTATTAGTTGGACAAGCTTATGAAGCAGAAGTGTTTATTTCTGCATCGAGTTCAACTCAAAATCCAAGTATCGTTGTAGGTGGTAGAACACTTCCAGTAGAAAACGGAAAAGGTAAATACATAGTTACTCCATCTCAAGAGGGTGAAGTAAAATGGGGTGGTGTTATCAATGTTAAAACTCCAGATGGTGCTATTAAGCCATATAAATTCGAACAATCTTATACAGTTGCAAAACCTACAGCAGTAGTTTCTGCAGATAAGATGAACGTGTTTTATGTTGGTGTTGATAATCCTGTATCTATTTCTGCTCCAGGAGTACCAAAAAATAAAATTAAAGCAAGTATTAGCGGCGAAGGCGCAAGCATTACAGGTGCTGATGGAAAATACACAGTGCGTGTATCTAAACCAGGAACTAAAGTAATGGTAACTGTTTCTGCTGCGGATGCTAAAGGCGCAGTTAAAACGTTAGGTGGTATGGAGTATCGTGTAAAACGTATTCCAGATCCAGTAGCTAAAGTAGCTGGTGTTACCAGTGGTAGCATTCCTTCTTCTCAGTTAAAAGCTCAAAGAGGGGTGTTTGCAGTATTGGATAACTTCGATTTCGACTTGAAATTTAATGTTAAATCATTCTCTGCAATTATCATTCGTGCTCGTCAAGATTTAGTGCGTTTACAATCTAATAGTGCTGCTATTACGCCAGAAATGTTAGGTGCAATGAATGGTTTAGGACCGAAAGACAAAGTAATATTTGATGATATTGTGGCTTCTGGCCCTGATGGTTCAAATAGAAAATTGAACTCGGTTGTAATATCAATACAATAAAGTAAATTAATCTATAGTTTTTATAGACATGAAAAATAAATTAATTCTATCACTGATCGCATTGTTGTTCACAGCAAGCATCAGTTTCGCGCAAACTGAACCACCATTGGATGGTGTTTATCAGAAACAAAACGTGAAAACGGCTTTCGTTACTCCGTACGCTCCTTTAAGAGAAGCGGATGCGATGTGGGCTAAACGTGTTTGGAGAGTTATTGACTTAAAGGAGAAACAAAACCTTGTGATGACTTACCCAAGAGCGAAGCTTATCGACGTTATTATGGACGCAGTGTTAGCTGGTGAATTAACCGCTTACAATTCGAACCCAAGTGGCCCGAAAGATTTTGGTGATGAATTTAAAGTACCAATGACTCCTGAAGAGGTTGCTCAAATTGGCGCTGGTGTTGATACCACTGACGTAGAGCAATTAGATGGTTCTTTCCAAAGAGTTGTAACCGTTCGTGAATTAAATCGCGATGATGTGGTTGCATACCGTTTGAAAGAAGATTGGATTTTCGATAAACAACGTTCTATTTGGGAACCACGTATTATTGGTATTGCTCCAATATTGATATACAGAAATTCTGGAGGTGAAGAAGTTGGTAAAGGCCCTATATTCTGGATTTATTTCCCAGAAGCTCGTAAGGTGTTTGCTAACGCAGAAGTATTCAACCGTCAGAACGACGCAGCTCGTTTCAGCTACGATGATTTATTTACTCAACGTATGTTCAGCAGTTACATTACTAAATGGAATAATGAAAAAGATTTCCGTATAGAAGATTATGCAACTGGTATGGATGGTTTGATAGAAGCTAATAGGATTAAACAATACTTGTTTGAATTCGAACATGACCTTTGGGAAAACTAATTGCTAGATACTAGTATTGAGATATTAGAAGGCCGCGATTATTCGCGGCTTTTTTTATTTATCAATCCCGCCCTTCAATTAAGGATTATTTCATCAGAATATGTTCCGCCCCTCAACTACGTGTTTCTTCGAAACGCTACGTTCGGGGGCCGATTTCTCATAAAAATATGGAAAGAAGAGAGAGGGAGTTTTTGCAAAGCAAAAACTCCCTCTCTCTTCTTTAGTAAAAAAATAAATGGCCGGTCCACGATGGGGCCGAACGAAGTTGAGGAGGTTATTTGAAATATTCTCGGAGTGCTAGCAATTGCTTCGTGTTTAATATGGTTGCCAACTCTTCATCACTGGCTTCTTTGATCTTCTTTACCGATCTGAATTTAGTTAACAGTTTTTCTAAAGTTGTTGTACCTATTCCTGAAATTTCTTGCAATTCTGATTTTAAGGTACCCTTATCTCGTTTACTTCTATGAAAGGTTATTCCAAAACGATGGGCCTCATCTCTCAATTGTTGAATAATTTTTAAACTCTCTGATTTTTTATCGATATACAATGGCAATGAATCTCCTGGATAATAGATTTCTTCCAATCGTTTAGCAATTCCAATTACAGTTACTTTCTTTTCTAATCCTAATTTTTTTAAACTCGCCATTGCAGAAGATAATTGCCCTTTCCCACCATCAATAATAATTAACTGAGGAAAATCCTGTCCTTCTTCTATTACACGTTTGTATCTTCTGTATACGGCCTCTTCCATAGTAGCAAAATCGTTTGGGCCTTCTACTGTTTTTACATTGAAATGTCTGTAATCTTTTTTAGATGGTTTAGCATCCTTAAAAACTACTATTGCGGATACTGGATATTTGCCTTGGAAGTTAGAATTATCAAAACATTCTATATGTTTTGGTAATTGATTCATGCGTAAATCCTTTTGTAGTTGCAGTAAAACCCTTTCTGTACGTGCATCTGGGTTTAATTTTTCGTATTGCTCTAGTTTAGATTTTTTGAAAAACAATACGTTTTTCATTGATAAATCTAATAGATTTTTTTTGTCGCCTAACTTTGGAACAACAAATTTTATGTTCTCTTCTGTATCAATATTAATTTCAAATGGAACAATAATCTCCTTGGCTGTACTATTGAATTTATTCCTAAAATCAGAGATTGCCAAGCTTAATAATTCCTCATCGCTCTCATCAAGTTTTTTTCTAATTTCAATAGTTTGTGTTTGAGAAATGGTGCCTTTGTTTACTTTTAAGTAATTTACAAAAGCGATCTTCTCATCTGAACTAATTGCGAAAACATCAATATTGTCTATTATCGTACTTACAACTGTAGATTTACTTTGATAATTTTCTAAGGTTTCTATTTTCTCCTTATATAAATTTGCAGCTTCGAAATTCATATTTGCAGCAAAAGAATTCATCTCTGCTTTTAAATGATTGAGAACTGGAGAAATATTACCTCTAAGAATTTCTTTTATTTCTTTTATGTTTTCTTCGTATTCATCAAACGATTGGAATGCTTGGCAAGGGCCTTTGCAGTTACCTATTTGATATTCTAAGCAAACTTTAAATTTCCCAGCTTTAATATTTTCTTCTGATAAAGCAAAGTTGCAAGTTCGAATGGGGAAGAGCGTTTTTATGAGTTCCAAAATAGTATTCATCATTCTTCCACTTGCATATGGTCCTAAATAAGTGGAACCATCTTTTACAATTTTTCTGGTAGGGAAAATTCTAGGAAAACGTTCTTTTTTTATGCAGATAGATGGATATGTTTTATCATCTTTTAATAATACATTATACCGAGGTTGGTGTTTTTTTATTAAGGAATTCTCTAGTAACCATGCATCTATTTCTGTATCAACAATGGTAAATTTGATATCCTGAATTTTTCTAACTAATGTTTTTGTTTTTGCATTAACATTATCGTTATTAAAATAGGATGCAACTCGATTTCGTAAATCCTTTGCCTTGCCTATATAAATAAGGGTTCCTTCTTCATCGAAATATTGATATACTCCAGGTTTATGTGGAATATTTTCTAATTGTTTTCGATATTCAAAAGTTGGCATAAAGAATTAAAACTCTAATCCAGGATTAGTACTCGACTGATTGTTTTTTTTGTATTGATCGCAATCTACCACTACACTT
The DNA here is from genome assembly GCA_943360385.1 of Rhizobium sp. Q54. GTDB lineage: Bacteria > Bacteroidota > Bacteroidia > Sphingobacteriales > Sphingobacteriaceae > CAJBVG01. Next base: position 8,916 of record CALRIM020000059.1, read on the forward strand.
AACCCACCTGGAGGTGGTTGAAAATCGCCCATAGAAATTTTCAACTTAGGATCTGCATATACTTTTTTCATATACAATGCCCAAATAGGTAAAGCTGTATTTGCGCCTTCACCTAAATTGGTTGAGCGGAAATGAACAATTCTATCTTCGGCACCAGTCCAAACTCCTGAAACTAAATCTGGCGTAATTCCGATAAACCAACCATCTGAGTTTTCTTGTGTGGTACCAGTCTTTCCTGCAATAGGGTTTGTAAAGCGATAGCGAGGCCCACGTAAACGCAATCCGGTCCCTTTATCAATTACACCCTTCATCATATAAATCATTAGGTAGGCGGTCTGTTCGCTTAGGGCATCTACTTTGCGTGGTACCTTTTCAAATAAAACGTTTCCGTTTTTATCTTCTATTCTTGTAATATAAATTGGTTCTGTCCAAACACCTTTATTTGCATAGGTAGAATAGGCGCCAACCATCTCGTATAAACTAACATCGGGAGTTCCTAAACAAATAGATGGATACGCTGGAATATCACTTGTAATACCCATTTTTTTCGCAACGTTTACTACAGCTTGTGGGCCAACCTGTTTCATCATATAAGCAGTAATTAAATTTACTGAATTTGCTAATCCCATTCTCAAGGTCATCATTCCTCCTTCTTTTCCATCCGAATTTTTTGGCGACCAGTTATCAAAATCTTCAAATACTATTGGCAAATTTGGTGCTTCAAAACATGGAGACCATCCGTTATCCATAGCAACTGTATATACTAATGGTTTAAAAGTTGAACCCACCTGACGTTTACCCGTTTTTACCTGATCGTATTTAAAATACCTGTAATCTGGTCCTCCAACCCAAGCTTTAATATGCCCAGTATGTGGATCCATCGACATAAAACTAGAACGCAAATACCATTTGTAATATTTAATAGAATCTAGCGGTGTCATTGTTGTGTCTCGATCACCAGTCCAAGAAAAGATAGTCATAGAGGTTGGTGTATTAAATGCAGTTTCTATTTCTTCATCTGTAGCGCCATCTTCTTTCATCAACTGGTATCGTTCGCTTCGTTTTAATGATTGAACAATAATGTCGTTATTTTTACCCCAAGGAATTCTCCCTTTCCAATGGTTATTAAATTCTTTTTGCAAATAAGTTAAATGTTCTTTTAAAGCCTGCTCTGCATACAGTTGCATGCGAGAATCTATGGTGGTATAAATCTTTAACCCATCGCGATATAAATCATACGTTTCTCCATCTGCTTTTTTATTTTCTTTACACCAACTCTGTAATTCCATTCGTAGGTATTCTCTAAAATAAGTTGCCGAACCTTGATTGTGGTCTGGACTCGTATATTTCAATGTTACTTCACTATTGCTTGCATCTTCTAATTCCTGTTCAGTAATAAATCCATATTTTTCCATTTGTGTGAGAACAACATTTCTTCGTGCTTTCGCTCTTTCCGGGTTTCTTATTGGAGAATAAACGGTAGTGCCTTTTAAAATACCAACTAGTAAAGCGGCTTCTTCTATTTTTAATTCTGATGGGAGTTTATTAAAATAAGTTTTTGAGGCGGTTTTTATACCATAAGAATTACTGCCAAAATCTACAGTATTAAAATACATTGTGATAATTTCTTCTTTGGTATAATTGCGTTCTATTTTAATAGCTGTTAACCATTCTTTAAGTTTTATTATTCCGATGTTAAAAATAGTTTGCTTATTTCTTGGAAATAAATTCTTTGCTAATTGTTGAGATATGGTACTCGAACCTCTTTTTTTACCAATAACCGAATATAATACAATTGCGAATGTTCCCTTTAAATCAATCCCTGAGTGTTCATAAAAACGAACATCTTCTGTTGCAATTAATGCATTAATTAAACTAGGTGGTAATTCCTTAAATTTTGCATTAGACCTATTCTGTACATAATAAGATCCAAGTACTTGCCCGTCTGTTGAAATTACTTCAGATGCTAAATTGCTTTTCGGGTTTTCTAAATCTCTAAAGGTTGGGAGTTCTCCAAATAGACCAAATCCAATAGAGCAAATTAGTAATATTACCACTAGAATTCCTCCAATACAGAATTGCCAAAATCGTCTAATGTATTTTTTATTCTCTTCGTTCGAAAGTCCGTTTTTACTCATTGATTAAATAATTAGCATTATAAAATTTTAAGTACTGTTGAATTGCTTTTGTCTCCTTTAATGTTTTGTAGTTTTTTTCGGAGACAAAAGAGATAAAATAGCTTCCTGGCTTTAACTTTATCACATCATTTAACTTTTTATTTAAAGCAGCTATATATTCTCTAGCAGCATTGGTATCTTGAAAAGTAGATATGTATAAGGTTTGATCAGATTCGCCAATTAAATCTGAATTTATTTGAAGCTTGTTTAATGAGAACTCGGTATTATTGAATTTAAATAAATTTAATTTCGTTTCTCTTAGCGCACTCATATCAAGAGTAATTAAAACATAGTATTTCGCTCTAGGGTCTAATTCAAAATTAATTGGATCTTCTTCTTTTGGTTTTGTTATAGATGGATTTTTTTGTTCAGCAATTTTCTGCAGATTCTCTCTTGCAGCACTTGCAGCATCTGATGATGGATATTTGTTTATTAATTCATTGAGTGCAGCTTCGAATGCTTGCACACCTTTTGTTTTATTTATAGTGAGTGCGTATAGGTAGTAATATTTAGGCGCAATGCTTGTTGTTGAATATTGAGAGTCTATACTCGATTTAGATGCTAATACAACACCATAATTTGCGCTTAAATAGGCGTCATAAATATTGTTGTAAAATGTTTGAGCAGCTTTATCCATGGCTTTAGAATCAGAAATATAATCAGGATCTAAAATTACTTTTGCCATTATAGAATTTGGAAATTCACTAAGCAGTCTATTTTTGTACATATCAGCCTGTGATGTGTTATTTTGTTGAGTATATAATCTATATAAGTTGAAATAAATTTCTGCTTTAAATTTATTTTCAGGGAATCTATTAAGAGCAGTTTGATAGGCATTAATAGATTCTGGAGTATTAATAATTTCTTCTCTGTAAAATTGACCAATAGTATAATATGCTTTTACAATTTTATCTGTAGATGCTGTAATTGCTGCGGATGAGGTTGGAATATTCGATATGTATCTTTTCCTAACAGATTCGTCGTCGTTTTTTGATGTGCCAGTGTTTTTTGTTTCATCGCCACCATCTTCTCCATTTGCAATAGCATTTAAACTAGAAAAACTTTCTTTGTTGGATCTCCTCCAATTATCTTCTAAGGTACGTCTTCCAAATTTTTTGACAAAATCGGTTGCACCTACACCAATAGAGTTTTGATTATAGAAATACCATGTGCTACCAGATGAGGGTGCTCCTGGTTTTGTAGCAGAGCCATTTGCATTAATATTCGACAAATTATTTAAGGCTAATTCGGCATTTCTTTTTTCTTCCTCTTCTTTTCTTTGTTTCTCTGCTTTTTCTTTTTTAATTAAATTATCTACATATGCAATTAGGTCTTTCTCTGGCATTTTAGATAAACGTAATAAACTATCTTCTTTAGAAATTATCCTCAAATTATCTACCAATTTACTTAAGCTAATTTTTCTTTTATTTGCTAAATCATAATCCGAATTGTTTTTAGACAAAAAAGTACTTGCGCTATCATAATAAATCTGCGCAGACTCATATTTCTCTATATCGTAAAATATATTTGCAAGTTTAAAAAACGACTTCCCTTTTTGAGGAAGGTTTGAAATACTTGTAGCCGCAGAAGATTGAAATGCTTTGATGGATTTTTCTTGTTGATCATTCTTCTCATAGATTAATCCTAAAGAGTAGTAAATTTGATCTCTGTATTCTTTGTTTTTTGCATCGGCTAACATTTTCAATAATTCTTTCTCTAAATTCTTTTTAGAATTAATTGCAGATACATTCACAAGTTTAGCAGCATTTATTTTGGTGTTAAATGCCAATTCATAAGGAGGATTTAATTTTAAAACCTGTTGATACCTAATGCTTGCTTTGTCCTCATCTTGTATTTTTTCATACAGTTGAGCACAAATAAATGTATAACGAGCTTTAATACTTCTTTTCCTTTCTACAGCAATACTTTTTTCTATGTATTCAATCGCTTTAGGGTAGTTTTTTTTATCGATATAATACCATGAGATTGCTGCAAATAATTCAGAGATATTTTTCTTCGGGAAAGTTTCACTTGCTAGTGCAACATTTATTACTGATTCTGCCTGGTTATATTTTTTTAACATCAAGTAAGACTTAATTAACCAGATGTATGATACGTCGCCAACTGAATTTCCTTTGTATTTACCAGCTATAAATTGAAAAGTTTCGGCTGCAGTAAAATAATCCTTTTTGTAGAAATAGGATCTTCCCATTTCGAAATAACAATCGTCTATCCATTTGCTTCTTTCATGACGCTGAATAACTAATGAAGCCTTTTTAATAGCATCATCTAAAGATTGGTTACTAGATTTACCTGATTTTGCAGCTGCATCATCCTCTCTAACAAGCTTAAATACTGGCAAAATGTCGTCGTACTTATCTTGAAATGACTTCTCAGATTGCATTTCAGTATTATCTACCTTAAGTTTTGCATTGAAATAGCCATTATAATGTGCTGTTACATTGTGAAAGGTTTTTTTGACAATGCCATATCTGCTAGACTTACATGACCCTAACAATGTAATAATTACAATGCTTAGAATATAAATGTGTTTAATTGAAGGTTTCAATGTTTTATTTTTATAATAATAACTAAAGGTTTACAAATTTATTTTATTTACTGATATTCTTTAAAACAAAACACGATAAAGCATAATTTGATAAAAATGGTTTAATTTGCAATCTCAGCCATGGCCACAAAAAAGCAAAAATTTTTAGATCGATTAAAAAACAAGTATAAGCTTGTTATTTTAAATGACGAGACTTTTGAAGAAAAAGCTTCTTTTACTTTAAATAGACTTAACGTGTTTATTTTAGGAAGTGTATTATTAGTGCTATTAATTTCTATAGTTACCTCCTTGCTAATATTTACCCCTTTAAAAGAGTACATTCCAGGTTATGCAGATGTTTCATTAAGAAGGGATATCTCTGAAATGTCGTTGAAAGTGGATTCTATGCAGTTATTGGTAGATGCTAACGATAACTACATTGCCACTATAAAAAGTGTCATCAACGGAACCGTAGGAACAAAAGACACTATAAATATAAATAGTAAGCCTACATTAAAGGACACAACTTTTAGAATTGGCTCTAAACCAGAAGAAGATTCACTTCTAAGGTTAATGATAGAAGATCAAAACCAATACGGATTTGCTATAAAGGAGAATAATGTAAAGCCAAGTGGAATAGCAGGTTATGCTTTTTTTACGCCTGTGAAGGGGATTATTACTGAAAAGTACAATCCACGTAAAGGTCATTATGGAATAGATGTAGCAGCTAGCAAAGGATTGCCCATTAAAGCAGCTTTAGAGGGGACTATTTTATTTGCGGGATGGACTTCGGATGCTGGTTACGTGGTTGTGGTGCAACATGGTAACGATTTGGTTTCCATATATAAGCATTGTTCAGTAGTATTAAAAAAAGTTGGTAACTTTGTCCGCTCTGGGGAACCAATAGCAATTGTTGGAGATACAGGGGAACTTTCTACAGGACCTCATGTACATTTTGAACTTTGGTTTAAGGGAAATGCAGTTAATCCAATTGATTACATTAATTTTTAAGACATGTTTGAAAAGAAAGAGCATAAAACAACGAAGGATAATGAGCTTAATGGCTCCATAAACTTAATTGGACAAGGCACTACCATTACTGGAGATATGTCATGTAAAGGGGATATACGTATAGATGGTGAGATAATTGGTAATGTAATATCAAAAGCAAAGGTGGTAATTGGCACAACCGGAAAGGTAGTTGGAGATGTAATTGGTTCTAATGCCGATATCAGTGGGCAACTAAAGGGAGATTTAACTGTTACCGATACCATATTCTTAAAATCTACCGCTTTAATTGAAGGCGATATGGTTACAAATAAACTGATTGTTGAATCGGGTGCAATTTTTTCTGGAAATTGTAATATGGGTGTTTCTTCGGAAAAAGGATATTCTTCAAACTCTAAAACAGAGAAGTCGCTGCAAGAAATAGAGGGTAATTAATTGAATAATTATATTAAATATGCAGGAATGGGTTTCCAAATGCTCGTTATTATTGGAGGATTAACCTATTTGGGGCATTATTTAGATCAAAAATGGGCCTTTCATACACCATGGATGACCATATCCTTGGCACTTTTTGGAATCGTTGCCTCTACTTATCAAATTATTAAGCAGCTTACTAAATAATGGGAATTCTTAAATATTCTATTTATAATTTATTCATTGGAATTGTTTTATACTTTCTTGGGCAATTTATAAATGAAATAAGCTCAAAAGTTGTTTTTTTATCTACCTATCCGATCTTTATTTCCTTCTTTTTTGTCATTTCTATCCTAGTTTACTTGATATGTGTGTTCGGATTAAAAAAAGAAGCAGATAGTTCTGTTTTTATAGTGCTTGGATCAGTAGTTGTAAAACTGCTTTTAAGCATGGTATTCGCACTTATTTTTATTTATGGAAAACGAATTGACAAGGTTGGATTTCTAATAAGTTTTTTCCTTCCATATTTTATTTATTCAACCTTTGAAATTTATACGTTATTGTATAACTTGCGCGCTCTTAAAAAATAACAAAATCTTAAAATAGATGCGCAGAAGTGGCTTTTTTACCAAAAAACTGAATTCATTTTTTATGTTTTCTGCTATTTTTTGTTTTTCTTTCCTTTCAAGTTTTGCAAATGAAGGTGAAAAACATTCTGAAAATCATGCTGAAATGGCAGATTCAGCAGCAGTACATGAGGGTGCAAATGCTGATTCAGCACATTCAACTCATGGCGAGGAAAAATTCAATGCATCGGAGTTAATTTTAGAACATATTGCCGATAGTCATGATTGGCATTTATGGGGACATACTTCTATTCATCTTCCAATCTTATTATATACTAACAAAGGGTTTGAATGTTTCTCTTCTGGGAAATTTGAACATGGGCATGCGACGCATGCTGGTAAACATTATACCTATGCCATGGAACATGAGCATGTAAAGGTTGTAAATGAGGATGGAAGTGTAAATGAGGAGGCAAGTAATTCAATTATTGATTTATCAATTACGAAGAACGTTATGTCGATGTTCATATCGATGATTGTTTTAATGTTAATTTTTGTTTCAGTAGCATCAGCATACAAGAAAAGAGAAGGAAAAGCACCAAAAGGGTTCCAATCGCTAATTGAGCCTATAATTATATTTGTTAGAGATGAGATTGCAAAACCAAACTTAGGGTATAAATACGCTAGGTTCATGCCTTTCCTACTAACTATATTTTTCTTTATTTGGGTGAATAACATTATTGGATTAATTCCATTTTTCCCAGGAGGAGCTAA
>CALRIM020000060.1:0-16177 GCA_943360385.1 Rhizobium sp. Q54
AACCAATAGGTTTGTGTTTTGCCAGCCATCATTAGTAAACTTCCGTGCTCTAATATTAATGATATGGTTTCTTTCGTTTCTTTATGTTTAAAAGAGAATTTTCGTTCGGCACCAAAGCTAACAGAGGCAATAGCTCCATCTTTTTTTAAATCCGTTTCTCCATCACTATGCCATGCCATTCCTTCATCTCCAGTATGGTATAAATTGAGTAGGCATGAATTAAATGTTTCTCCAGAAATTTGTTCTACCAGATTTTTAAGCTCTTTTAATTCTTTAGTCCAAAGCAATGCTTTCTTTGTGATGTTAGAATATTTGTATTCGTATTCTTCATCACCATACCAAGCAACTTTTCTCTTCGTAATAATATGTTTTCCGAAAATAATTGCTTCGTCATTTTTCCACTCAATGTTCTTTAGTAGCTGCTCATAATAGTAATCGGCTTGGTCTAAGTTCATCACTTTTCCGTAGTAGTTTACTATTCCATCTGAGGGGAGGAGGTTTTTCATTTAATTAGAACAATTAATTAATTTGGACAATTTGATAAATTAACTCTTGATAAGTATTTTTCTTAAACCTGCATTTAATTTTTTTTTTATAAAATTTCAAATCAACATCGTTTTAAAACTCTAATTTTCTAAATGTATAAAATTAGAGTTTTGTTCAAATTAATAAATTGTCCAAATTGTTCAAATTAACTTATTAGTTCCAAGTAACGTAGTTCCTTCGCATCCAACGTAGTCTTAACTTCCTCTAAATCTTTAGCTAACTGAATCAACTCATTAACACCAGTCTCTATTTGTAATAAATCGTTTATTTCCTTTTTTCTATTTTCTAATTTCGATATTTCTTCTTCAAGCGTATCAATTTCCTTTTGTTCTTTAAAACTACGTTTTGCTTTTGGGGCAGGTGTATTTTGAGCAGCAACTCGCGCTTGATTTTTTTCAGCTTTTAGTCGCGCTTTTTCTATTTCTTCCTCTTCTTCTTTTTCCACTCGATAGTCGGTATAATTTCCATTATACGTTCTAACAATTCCTTCTCCTTCGAAAATAAATAAATGGTCGGTAAGTTTATCTACTAAATACCTGTCGTGAGAAACCAATACTAAACAACCTGGAAAGGCCATTAAGAAATCTTCTAATATATTAAGTGTGTCGATATCTAAATCGTTTGTTGGCTCATCCAGAATTAAGAAATTAGGATTAAGCATCAACACTCTCATTAATTGTAAACGCTTACGTTCCCCTCCACTTAGTTTAGAAACCTTATCATTTTGTTTAGCAGGAGGGAAGAGGAATTTAGTTAATAATTGCGATGCCGTTAATTGTTTTCCATCGCCCATAATAATATAATCAGCAACTTCTCGCACCACTTCAATTACCTTCATGTCCTCATCGAAGGCAAGTCCATCTTGTCTGTAATACCCGTAAACAGTGCTCTCTCCAACAACTACTTTCCCTTTATCGGGTTGTATTTGTTCTGTAATTAATTGCAGAAAAGTAGATTTCCCAGAACCATTCTTACCAGCTACACCAACTCTATCTTTTTTCTTAAAAACATAACTAAAATCGTCGATTATACTTTTTCCATCATACGCTTTTGCTACATGGTGTAATTCTAAAATTTTATTTCCTTGTGTGCTCATTTTTATACTGAGCTCCACTTCTTGATTAGGACGTAATGTTTTTGTTTTATCATCTAAATCAGAAAACGCATCGATACGTGCTTTGGATTTTGTGGTACGCGCTTTCGGTTGTCTACGCATCCATTCTAATTCTTTACGCCAAAGGTTTTTGTTTTTTTCATACGAAGCCTTATCCATTTCTTCTCGCTCCGATTTTTTCTCAAGGTAATAACTGTACGTCCCTTTGTAAGGGAAAACACTACCTCTATCAATTTCTATAATTTCATTACACACATTATCTAAGAAATAACGATCGTGTGTAACCATTATTAAGGTTTTGTTCCCCTTGTTTAAATATTCTTCTAACCATTCTATCGTATCTATATCCAAGTGGTTGGTAGGTTCATCTAAAATAAATAAATCGGGATCTTCAATTAATAATTTCGCTAATGCAATACGTTTCTTTTGTCCACCCGATAATGTATTAATGGCTTGCTTTAAATGATGAACGCCTAGTATACCTAAGATCTGTTTGATTTTATGTTCGTATTCCCAAGCATCTGCTGCACTTAACTCGTCGGTAAGTTGATTGATTTCATCTTCTCTACCTTCAGGGTTTTCGAGTACTTCTTCGTATCTTTTTATAAGACTTAAAGCAGGATGTTCATCCGAAAAAATATAATCACTAATGCTACAAGTCAAAGTAGGTACAGGGTCCTGTGCAAGATGCCCAATTCGAATACTTTTATTTCGAATCATTTTTCCTTCACTCGGATCTAATTCTCCTGCAATAATATTCATAAGGGTACTTTTACCAGCACCATTCACACCTACTATGGCAATTCGTTGCCCAGCATTAATTCCAAAGTTCAGGTCTCTGAATAACCAACGGTCGTGAAATTGATGTCCTAATTTCTCCGCAGAAATAAAATTGCTCATTTATATTTATATGATTTTTTGGTTGATTAGAAATGTAATCAACTTAATAATTTACTTTTCCGAAAACACCTAATGGTAATTTAGTCCCTTTAGTTGCTTGAAGATAAAGCTCCCCAATTTCTAAATTTTTTGTACTTCTGAATGAAGTATTAATTAGATTTTCTACAATTAAGGACGAAAATCCTAATGAGTAGGTATTCAAAATCATAAAGAAATTTTTGTCATCAGCTAATGCTGCAACATCTTTCATAATTTCGTTAATACTATCTTCTAATTTCCACTTCTCGCCATTCGGACCGTGCCCGTAAGCTGGAGGGTCTAAGATTATTCCGTTGTATTTTTTTCCTCTCTTTACTTCACGTTTCACAAACTTCAATGCATCTTCTACTACCCAACGAATATCTTTCAGTCCAGATAATTCTTGATTTTCATTTGCCCAAGTCACTACCTGTTTAATAGAATCCACATGCGTAACATCTGCACCAGCTGATCTAGCTGCCAATGATGCACCACCAGTATAGGCAAATAAATTCAACACTTTTGGTTGTTCTATTTTCATGGCTTTAATAGCTTTTGCCATGTAATCCCAATTTACTGCTTGCTCTGGAAATACGCCAACATGCTTAAAAGAGGTTAACGCTAATCGTAATTTTATGTCGATGTGATTGGTTTTGTATTGAATATGCCATCTATCTGGCATCTGTTTCAATTTTATCCATTCTCCAGAAGAACTGCTTTTCGATTTAAACTTTACATGAGCAATTTTCTCCCAATCCTTCATTTGCATAGCAGGATCCCAAACTGCTTGAGGCTCTGGTCTAATGGTAATATATTGACCAAAACGCTCTAATTTCTCAAAATTTCCGCAATCTATAAGCTCGTAATCTTCCCAATTCTCTGGGCTAAGGGACTGTATCATGGCGCAAAAGTACTTATTAAAGTTGCATTCTCATAAACTTACTTGCATACACAAACTCGTTTACTTCTTTGTTGTCGGTATGGCGGATTTCTTCGTTTGTGCCTTCCCACCATTTTTTACCTTGATGCAGAAAAATAATGAAGTCGCCAATTTCCATTACCGAATTCATATCGTGGGTATTTATTACCGTAGTGATGTTATACTCATCGGTAATTTCTTTGATGAGGTTATCAATTACAATGGATGTTTTTGGATCTAAACCCGAATTTGGTTCGTCGCAAAATAAATATTTCGGTTGCATGGCAATTGCCCTTGCAATGCCTACACGTTTTTTCATTCCTCCTGAAAGCTCCGATGGACTTAGCTTTCGAACATTTTCTAGGTTTACTCTTTTCAAACAAAAATCTACTCGATCACTTTTTTCCGAAAAAGACATTTCGCTAAACATATTTAAAGGAAACAATAAATTTTCTTCTACTGTCATGGAATCGAAAAGTGCTGAGCTCTGAAATAACATTCCAATTTCTTTTCGGATAGGAATTCGCTCCTTAAAATCGAGTTTTGTAAAGTCCTCTCCAGAATATAAAATTTCACCTTTATCCACTTCGTGTAGTCCAACCATGCATTTAAGTAAGGTGGTTTTTCCAGACCCACTACCACCAATAATTAAGCTTGTTTTGCCTGGTTCGAAATTTACACTGATATCTTCTAAAACAGCTTTAGTGTCGAACGATTTATAAATGTTTTTTAATTCAATCATTATAAGAAAAGTTGAGCTACTAAATAATCAAAACATAAAATTAAAATACAACTATATACTACTGCTTTAGTGCTAGAACGGCCTACTTCTAAGGCTCCACCAACAGTATAGTATCCATGATAACATGAAACAGTAACCATTAAGAATGTAAATACATAGGATTTAATGAGAGCAACTATAAGAATTGTAGGATTCCAATCAGATAATAATCCGCCAATATATTGTTCAGCACTAATTACTCCAGAAAGTGTTCCTGCTAAGTAGCCTCCAATTAAACTGAGAAACATAGAGAATACAATTAACATTGGAATAATGAAAAGTCCAGCCACTAATTTTGGTAAAATTAAAAATCCTGTAGTATTCACGCCCATTATTTCTAATGCATCTATTTGTTCTGTAACCCTCATGGTGCCTATGGTAGATGCAATATTCGAACCTAATCGTCCTGATAAAACTAACATCGTAATTGAAGGACTAAATTCCAAAATGGTAGAGTCTCTGGTAATTTGTCCAATTACTTCTCTCGGTATTAAATTACTAACTAATTGGTAGGCAGTTTGCACACATGTTACTGCACCCAAAAAAACTGCAATAATAGAAACAATGCCTAAAGAACCAACTCCCATTACATTCATTTCACGGAATGTTTCTTTCCAGTAAACAGAAAACTTTTCTGGTTTATTGAAAGCACTTTTTAAAAGCATTACGTATCTTCCGAGGTGATATAAAAACATACTCTATAATTATAGTGGTAAAAGTAATAAATTAAGGCTTAAATTACGCTTATAACAATATAATCATGCTAAAACAAAGAAAAACGATATTAATAACAGGATCTACTAAAGGAATTGGAAACGCAATAGCTCATAAATTTGCAGAAAACGATTATAATTTAATTCTTATTGCTCGTTCAGACAAGGATTTACAAGAACAGAAGAAAAATTTATTGGTCGACCATTCCATCGAAATTTTATGTATCAGTGCAGATTTATCGGAGAAAAAGCAGATTCAGAAAATATTGGATATTCTAAATGAAAATAACATCAACCCAGATATTATTGTAAATAATCTTGGTGTGTATCAGCCTTCTACCATTTTCGATGAAGATGATATAGTAATGGAAAAAATGATGAACATTAATTATTACTCAGGATATTATTTAACAAAAGCGTTGCTGACTCCAATGTTAGAACGCAATTCTGGACATATATTTAGTATTTGTTCGGTAGCAAATATTAATCCAGTGAAGCAGGCATTTGCTTATACAATCAGTAAATATGCAGTTTATGGCTTTATTAAGTCGTTAAGGGAATCGTTAATCGAAACAAATATTAAAACCACGGCAATAATTCCTGGATCTACCCTAACGGCATCGTGGGATGGTACTACTGTAGAGTCTGATCGTTTTATTATGGCCGATGATATTGCAGAAGCGTTGTATATGGCAGCTAACCTTTCTAAAGGAGCGTGTTTAGAGGAGATAATTATTCGCCCACAGCACGGACAAATTACTTAGTTCGGTTTTTCTTTCCATTCATCGGTAAAAATACTCCGTTTAACGGCAAGTACTTTACGAGGATGCAATTAACCCACATCTTTGATAAAAAAAACCTAAATAAAATGGCAAAAGAACTTTATAGAGACAAACAACGAGCTTCCATAGGAGGTGTTTGTGCAGGATTAGCAGATTATTTTAATGTTGATATAACATTGGTGAGAGCATTGTTTTTAGTAGCACTGTTCGGCTTTGGTACAGGTGTTTTATTATACATTATTTTATGGATAGTAGTTCCAGAGAAAAAAGTAGTATTTAATGAACCAACTGTTGATTATACGGTGAATGATGCTGGAGAAGCTCAACCCGTACAAGAAAATAATGGTAAAAGAAAAAAGAATAACGAAAGCGTTATCGGTGGACTAGTGCTCTTAACACTAGGTGTGATTTTCTTAGCAGATGAATTTATTCCTTGGTTCGAATTTCATAAACTTTGGCCCTTAATTTTAATTGCTGCTGGGGTGGGTGTAATTTGGAATAACAATAAAAATAAACTTAAATAATCTACAGATATGAACTCAAGAAAATTTATATGGGGTGCATTCTTAATCCTCTTCGGATCACTCCTCATTATACATAATTTCAATTTATTACCCTTAGGAATAAATTGGGGAAGAGTAGCAAGTTTATGGCCATTGCTTTTAATTATGATTGGCTTAAACAGCTTAGCAAAAAACACTACCATGAACCCATGGATCTTTAATGGAATTGCGGCTTTGGTAATTGCCATATTTGTTTACCAAGTAGTAGAAGTTGGAGAAGGGAAACACTTAAATTCTTTTAGTTGGTCGGATGATGAGGAAGTAGATTCTACTGGTTTAAAATCACAAGATTTTAATATCCCCTTAGAAGAAGGAGTAACTGCTGCTCATTTATCTTTTGAAGGTGGTGCTGCAAAATTTGTATTAAATGACACAACTTCAGGATTAATAGATGCGCAAACCCAAACGCGCAAAGGAGAGTATGTTTTAGAAAAAACAAGAACCGATTCTTTAGAAGATATAAAGATGAAGTTAAACTCCAATCAAATAAAAATTAAAAACGGAAATATAGAAAACCAAGTAGAAGTAAAATTGAATCCAGCATTAAAATGGAGTTTCGATTTTGAGATAGGTGCTGGTGCTATAGATTTCGATTTCTCGAAATACAATGTAAGTAAAATTAGTTTAGATGCAGGCGCTGCTTCTGTTGATATGAAATTATCGGACAAGGCACCTGTAAGTGAAGTGGAAATTGACGCGGGTGCATCTAGTGTTACAATAATGGTTCCTAAGGCTGCACGTTGTAGAGTGAAAATGGATGCAGTTTTATCATCAGAAGATTTAACTGGATTTACGAAGAGAAGCGATGGATATTATGAATCGGATAATTTCAATGGAAACGGTAACCTGATCAATATTAATGTAGATGCTGGAATGTCGAGTGTAACAATTCTTCGCTACTAATAGTTGATTTTGATAGAAAAAGGCTTGATTTTACAAATCAGGCCTTTTTTATTTAAACTAGTTTGCTATTTTTTTGTTATTTCGCATTATAGATGCCATTTATGATATCAGAAAAATCCGCTCAACTCATTGAAGAACTTAAAGGGAAGTATTGCAATTCTCTAACTAATTATAAAAGATATAAAACGAGGGTAGTAACTATTGGCGACGTACCCATGGGTGGCGATAACCCAATTCGCATTCAATCCATGACCACCACAGATACCATGGATACCTTGGCAACGGTCGAACAGACTATCCGAATGGTAGAAGCTGGCTGCGAATATGTTCGTATTACTGCACCAAGTGTGAACGAATCGAATAACTTGGCGGAAATTAAAAAAGAACTTCGTAAAAGAGGATATAATGTTCCATTGGTTGCCGATATACATTTTACTCCTAATGCTGCAGAAGCAGCGGCACGTATTGTAGAAAAAGTGAGAGTGAATCCAGGGAATTATGCCGACAAGAAAAAATTCGAACAAATAGATTATACTCAAACAGAATATAACGCAGAATTAGATCGTATACGTAAGAAGTTCGAACCTCTAGTTAAAATCTGTAAAGAATACGGAACCGCTATGCGAATAGGAACTAACCATGGTTCATTATCGGATAGGATTATGAGCTGGTATGGCGACACACCTTTAGGAATGGTTGAATCGGCTATGGAGTTTATTCGAATGTGCGAAGACTTACAATACTACAATTTAGTAGTATCTATGAAATCAAGTAACGCACAAGTAATGGTGCAAGCGTATCGTTTATTAATTGAAACGATGGCCAAAGAAGGAATGAATTACCCATTACATTTAGGTGTTACAGAGGCCGGTGATGGAGAGGATGGTAGAATAAAATCTGCAGTAGGAATTGGGACTTTACTGGAAGATGGATTAGGAGATACGATTAGGGTTTCGCTTACCGAAGAACCAGAGTTTGAAGCACCAGTTGCCAAAGCATTAGCAGATAGGTATTCTAAACGTGCAACGAAAGCTTCTTCAATTATTAAACCTGAAATTAGCTTGCCTGAAAATTTTAATCCTTACGAATACAAACGTAGAAACACAAAAGATTTAGGATTACTTGGAGGGCACCATGTGCCAGTAGTTATTGCAGACATTTCTAATTTAACATTAAATGAACCATTGCAATTATCGCAAATAGGATATACCTATTCTGCTTTGCTCGATAAGTACAACATAAGCGATTTAGCTGCTGATATTGCCTACTTAGGTGATCAAATACCACAATATGATTTCCCAGGCAACCTAAAAAAATTATTCAACTATACTACTTGGAAAAATAATAGATCCATTGAAAATACTATACCTTTATTAAGTATTGATGAATTTATTTATGAAAAAATAGAATCATCAATCTTGAAATTTGTAAAGGCAAATCCTTCGGAATTGACCAATGAAATACTTTCAAAATTAAATGAAGATAAAACTGTTTGTTTGATTTTAGAAGCAGAAGGGCTACATCAAATGGCTTCACAGCGAGAAGTGTTTTATGAGTTGACGAAATTAAATTTAGACGTTCCTGTAATTGCAAAAAACAATTACTTACAGGTAAGTTTAGATCAGTTGCAATTGTATGCAGCTACAGACTTTGGAGCTTTATTAATAGATGGTTTTTCGGATGGTATTTGGCTGTCTGCAGATAAAGATTTATCGTTACGTGTAATTAACTCCATATCATTTGGTATCTTACAAGCAAGTAGAGTACGTATTTCTAAAACAGAATATATTTCATGTCCATCTTGTGGCAGAACATTGTTTGATTTACAAGAAACTACTCAACTTATTCGTTCTAAAACAGATCATTTAAAAGGAATAAAAATTGGCATTATGGGCTGTATAGTAAATGGTCCTGGTGAAATGGCTGATGCCGATTATGGTTATGTGGGTACTGGTCCTGGTAAAATTACCTTGTATCGTGGAAAAGAAGTAGTTCGTAAAAACGTAAATACAGATAATGCCGTGGATGAGTTAATAGAACTTATACGAGAAGATGGGAATTGGATTGAAAAATAGTTAGTGTACTTTTTACAATTATTAAATAACATTTATTATCTTTAGGTGTTATTATTTAAAAATTAATATGTCGAATCCAATTAAATCTATTGCTGTAATGACTTCTGGTGGAGATGCACCGGGAATGAATGCGGCGATACGTGCTGTAGTGAGAGCAGGTATATCTTACGGTGTAAAAGTTTATGGAATAAAAAGAGGGTATGAAGGGATGATAGATGGAGATATTATTCCAATGGAATCTCATTCGGTAAGTAATATTATTCAGAGAGGTGGAACGATATTAAAATCGGCCCGCAGTGAACGATTTAGAACTGAAGAAGGAAGAAAGCAGGCATATGAGCAATTAAAAAAACATGGAATAGAGGCAGTAATTGCTATAGGTGGAGATGGAACATTCAGCGGGGCTTTACAATTTAACAAAGAATACGATATTCCATTTATTGGAATACCTGGAACAATAGATTGTGATTTATATGGTACCGACTATACTTTAGGATTTGATACTGCTGTAAATACTGCGGTTGATGCAATTGACAGAATTAGAGATACAGCCGACTCACACGACAGGTTGTTTTTTGTGGAAGTTATGGGAAGAGACGCTGGATTTATTGCACTTTATTCGGGTATTGCAGGAGGAGCAGAAGCTACCTTAATTCCTGAATCGAAAACGGATGAAAATGCATTGATGGAAATGTTGGGAAAAGGTTGGGAACGCAAAAAATCATCGATGATAGTTGTTGTTGCAGAAGGTGAAGTAATTGGAGGGGCCTATAAAATTGCTGAAAAAGTAAAAGAGCAGTTTAAATATTACGATATACGAGTGAGTGTGCTTGGTCACATGCAAAGAGGGGGTAGTCCGAGTTGTATGGATAGGGTTTTAGGTAGTAGAATGGGCGTCGCTGCGGTGGAAGCCTTATTAGCTGGACGAGTACAAATTATGATTGGTATTGTAAACAATCATATTCATTATACATCATTCGAAAAGGCAGTGAAACATAACCAAGATATAGACATGAATTTGCTTCGTTTAGGTGAAATTCTCTCGTCATAAAGTATTCCTTATTTATAATTCTTCTAAATAAATGCTCTGACAATTCGATGACATACAAGCTCTAATTTAAGACGTACTTTGTAGACATCAGATACTACTAAAAAGATTGAAAAATCTACGAATTATAGCATTTACACACAAGAACTTAGATCTAAAAGAGATAGGTAAACTTGTTCTAGCGCCAGAAGAAAAAGAGAGAGTATTGAACTCTTTAAAAGCAGAATTAAATCTCGAGGAGCTATTTTACATTGGAACATGTAACCGAGTAGAGTTAGTTTTTACCCTCGATTACGACATTAACGATTATCTTCTTAATAAAATAATCCAACACATTACTAATAATAAATTTGATGACATTGAAGTCATAAAAGCCGCAGCATCCATATACAAGGATGAAGAAGCTTTGATGCATTTAATGAGAGTATCAAGTTCATTAGAATCATTAGTAGTTGGTGAAAAAGAAATTTTAGCGCAGGTTCGTCAATCTTACGACGATTGTAAATCTTGGGGATTAACAGGTGATGCTTTGCGCTTGTGCATGAACAGAGTAGTAAAAACAGCAAAGGAAATTTATACAGACACTAAAATTTCCGAAAAACCAATTTCTGTAGTTTCTATTGCCTATAGAATGTTAAGAAGCATTGCAGTTAATGACAATACCCGTTTTTTAATTATTGGGGCAGGTGAAACGAATCAGTTGTTTGCAAAATACTTGAAGAAACAAAAACTAAGCAACTTTACTGTCTTTAACCGCACGTTAGAGAAGGCCCAAGTTTTATCAAATGAATTAGAAGGTAGTGCATTGCCTCTTTCAGATTTATCAACATATAAAAAGGGTTTCGATGTAATAATCACTTGTACTTCAGCTGTTGAACCTATTATTACACCTGAAATATATACTACTTTACTAAATGGCGAGACATCTAAAAAAATAATTTTAGACTTGGCTATTCCAAATGATACTGCTCCAGAAGTAATGGAACAAAATGATGTTCATTTCATCAACATAGAAAGTATTCAAGAAACCATTAAACGCAATATGGACGAACGTTATGGCGAATTATGCCATGCCGAAAGTATTATTGAGTTAAATATGAATGAGTTTCGTCCTATAGTTCGCCAACGTAAAATTGAATTGGCGATGCAAGTAGTACCTCAAACGATTAAAGATATTAGAAATACAGCCATCACCTCTGTTTTTGCAGACGAGATTAATGAACTCGACCAACAATCGAAAGAAGTGTTAGATAAAGTTCTTAATTACATGGAGAAGAAATATATTAGCATTCCTATGTTGATGGCGAAAGATATCCTCATCAAGGAATAGGTGCTGAGAAATTAATGGAAAAGATTAAAATTACAATTGGCTCACGCGGGAGTGATTTAGCACTTTGGCAAGCCCACCACGTTAAAGATCGCCTCATTGGCTTAGGTGCCGATGTAGAAATAAAAATCTTCAAAACACAAGGCGATAAAATTCAACATTTAAGTTTAGATAAGTTAGAAGGAAAAGGTTTTTTTACGAAAGAACTAGAAGATGCTTTACTATCTAATGAAATTGATTTAGCAGTTCATTCGCATAAGGATTTACCAACAGTATCTCCCGAAGGACTAATAATTGCTGCAGTTTCGGAAAGAGAAGATCCATCGGAATTAATTTTAATTCGTAAAGATGCAGTAGATGATTCTTTAGAGTTTTCTTTTAAGAAAAATGCAATTATCGGAACTTCATCGGCTCGTAGAAAAGCGCAATTAATTTCCTTTAGAAATGATGTGGAAATAAAAGATATACGTGGAAATGTTCCAACTCGTATCCAAAAATTACGCGATGGACATTTCGATGCTATACTTTTAGCGAAAGCTGGAGTAAGCAGATTGCAACTAGACCTTTCTGATTTATTTGTTTACGAAGTAAATCCTAAGAAAATTGTTCCTGCTCCTGCACAAGGTGTACTAGCTTTACAAATTAGAGAATCAGATACAAGTTTAGCTGAGTTTTTGAAAGGTATTCATCAAGAGGATGTGCAAGCTTGCATTGGTATTGAACGTAAACTCCTGAATCTTTTTGAGGGTGGATGCCATATGCCATTAGGTGCATATGCGATTGAAGAAAATGGTACCTATAAACTTTGGGTATCTAAAGCAAATTACGCAGAAGATATTCCTCAGCGTTTATATATAGAGTCCAATTCCCCAGAAGGTATGGCCGAAAGAGCATTGGATATTTTAAATAGAAATATATTAAAGAATAAAAATGTATTCATTAGCAGAAGTACTGCCGATGTTTCTTTCTTAAAAACTTCATTAGAAGCGGAAGGTGCTGTATTGACTGGTATTTCGGGTATACAAACAGCAACAATAGCTTTGCCTAAAAGCGATTATTCAGATACACAAATTGTATTTTTCAATAGTAAAAATGCAGTTCAACATTTTATAAATCAACAACCAGTTTTACATAAAGATGTAAAATTTGCAGCCTTTGGTCCTGGTACCGAAAAAGCAATTTATAAAGCAGGTTTTAAAGTAGATTTCTCTGGAAATTCATCCGACCCAACAAAGGTTGCTGCGCAATTCTTAGGGAAATTTGCAGATGGGAAAAGAATATTATTTCCTAAAGCATTACAATCTTTACAATCGGTTTCATCCATATTGGCCCGTCATCATTTTGTAGAGCAAGTAGATGTTTATGAAACCAGTTCGGTAGAAAATGTAACTTTACCACAAGCAGATGTGTATGTTTTTACAAGCCCATCTAACGTAGAAGGATTTTCATCGAGCCTATTAACCATTAACACAAAAGTAGTAGCGATTGGTCCAAGTACAGCAGAGGCTTTAATGCTTAAAGGGATTAAAGCGAATGCAGTTGCAGAGAGAGCAGATGATACGGGATTGCTAGACGCGATAGTTAGTGTGCTCGTGTGGTAATGTGCTCGTGTGCTCGTGTATTTATAATTCGTAATTTATAATTTATAATTAAAATGTTAAGTCGTCCTCGTAGAACCCGCATAAATCCAATCATCCGTGAAATGGTTGCAGAAACACGTTTATCAAAAGACATGTTTATTTATCCATATTTTGTGGTACCTGGTACAGGTGTGAAACATCCTATAGATGCAATGCCTGGTATCAACCATTTTTCTGTTGATGAATTAGTGAAAGATGTAGAGCAGGGATTAAAAGTAGGGGTGAATAAAATTTTATTATTCGGGGTAGGAGAGCATAAAACAGAAGATGCATCGTCATCTTACGCAGACCACTCGGTAGTAGCCGATGCAGTGCGTGCATTGAAAGCAAAATTCGGAAGCGATTTATACGTTATTACAGATGTGTGTACATGTGCTTATACCACGCATGGACATTGTGGAATTTTGCATAACGATTATGTAGATAACGATCAAACGGTAGATGTTTTAGTGAAGATGGCCTTGGCACATGCAAAGGCAGGAGCAGACATGGTAGCACCATCGGATATGATGGATGGAAGAATAGGAGCAATGCGTGATGGCTTGGATAAAAATGGTTTTGTGAATACCGCGATAATGTCTTACTCCATCAAATTTGCAGGGGCATATTACGGACCATTCCGAGAAGCGGCAGATTCAGCTCCAAATAAAGGCGATCGTAAATCGTACCAAATGGATTTTCGTAATGGCCGTGAGGCAATGAAAGAAGCAGAATTGGACGAAATGGAAGGCGCGGATATTTTAATGGTGAAACCAGCCTTGGCATATTTAGATGTAATTAGTAACTTAAGAGCACAAACCAATTTACCTGTGGCTTGCTATAATGTTTCGGCAGAATATTCGATGGTTAAAGCAGCTGCACAAAATGGTTGGATTGACGAACAAAAATTGACTTTAGAAAACATGTACGCCTTCGCTAGAGCAGGTGCTAATATTATAATTAGTTACCACACGAGGGAGATGTTTGAAAAAGGTTGGCTATAAAAAAATTAAGAATTACCCCTCAACTCCGCTTCGCTTTGTTCGGGGACCGGGCTCAATTATTTATATATTAATTATTATTATCAGCATATTAGCATACCAGCACATTAGCATATTAATAGGATGTTAGAAGGATTAAAAAAAATATTCACTACCGAAGAAGAACCAATTGTTAGTTCTACAGATAAGAAAGATATTTCGAGGGAGAAATCGGCGGAATTATTTGAGAAAGCGAAAAAATATTTCCCAGGTGGAGTAAATTCACCAGTACGTGCATTTAAATCGGTGTACGGAACGCCTTTGTTTATTGAACGAGGAGATGGTTGTAGAGTTTGGGATGCAGATGGAAATGAGTTTATTGATTTTTGTGGGTCATGGGGTCCATTAATTCTTGGACATAACAATTCGAAAATTAGAGAAAAGGTAATTGAAGTTTCGCAATACGGAATGTCGTTTGGAGCTCCTACTGCTTTAGAAAACGAATTAGCAGAACTAATTTTATCGAACAATAAATATATTCAGAAAATTCGTTTTGTAAGTTCAGGAACGGAAGCCGTAATGTCTGCTATTCGCTTAGCAAGAGGATATACTAAACGCGATAAAATTTTGAAGTTCGAAGGTTGTTACCACGGACATGTAGATTCGCTTTTGGTAAAAGCAGGATCTGGATTAGTAACCTTCGGAGAAACAAGCTCTGCGGGTGTTCCAGAGGCTTATGCAAAAGAAACAATTGTTCTTCCATTGAATGATTTTGAAGCCTTAACACAAGCATTCGAACAATTTAAAAACGAAATTGCATGTGTAATAATAGAACCAATTCCAGCAAACAATGGATTGTTGTTACAAGAAAAATCGTACTTAGAAGCGTTAAGAAAAATTTGTACAGAGAATAATACCTTGTTGATTTTTGATGAAGTAATATCCGGTTTCAGAGTAGGTTTTGAAGGTGCCGCTGGTTATTATCAAATTCAACCAGACATCATTACCTATGGTAAAATTATTGGTGGTGGCTTACCTGTAGGTATGTATGGAGCATCAGAAGAAATTATGAATACAGTTTCTCCACTAGGTCCAGTTTACCAAGCAGGAACACTTTCTGGAAATCCAATGGCAATGGCTGCGGGTATTGCACAGCTTACAGAATTGAGTCAGTCTGGTTTCTATAAAGAGTTGAATAAAAAAACAGAAGAATTTGTTTCTGCATTGCAACGTTATGCAGAGGCGAAGGGATATAAATTGAAGGTATTTGGTATTGGAAGTATTTTTTGGTTCGCATTTACAGATAAGGAATCAATTCGTTCGTCGGCAGAAATTGACCCACAAAGTATGGAGCGTTTCAAAATTTTCCATCGTGAATTATTAAATAGAGGTGTGTATTTAGGTCCATCTGGTTATGAAGTTGGATTTGTATCTGCTGCACATAGTAAAATAGATTTAGAAAAAGCAAAACGAGCAATGTTCGAATCGTTGGATGTTGTTTTTGATAGAAGAAACCATGTTGCGTAAACCTGTCACCATATTTTATATCTTATTGATATATGCATTGGCAGAATTATTCTGGTGGGGATTTCTATTGGTAAAAACGGAGCCCGATAGAATGAACATGATATTGGGTGAAGGCTCTATGTTCGTGTTGATTTTAGTAGTCGGTGCGGTGTATTTTCATAGTTTATTGAAGAAAGAAAATTCGATGCATAAGCAGCAACGTAATTTTTTATTATCGGTTACACATGAATTGAAATCACCACTAGCTTCCATCAAACTTTATTTGCAAACCATCTTAAAACGAGATTTAGATAAGGAAAAACGCGATCAGTTTATTAGATCTTCTATAGATGATATTGGAAGATTAGATGATTTGGTAGAGA
>CALRIM020000061.1:0-16094 GCA_943360385.1 Rhizobium sp. Q54
GAGGTTAAGGTAGGACAAGCCTCATCGATGGTTTTCAGAAATAGTCTATATGGCTCTGGACGTACGTTCGCACAATTTGGAGACCACGTAAATTTCACTTTTAAACTATCTGATGCATCCAACTGACTAAAGGTAATCATGTTTCCACCCTGAGTATTCATGTAGGCGAAATCTGTTACGTCTGGAATAAGTTGAATGTGTTTATAACGATTGTAAATATTAGGAACAGTATCATAAACGGATACAAAGAAACTATCGGTAGTACCTTCATTTATATATACAGTGTCCACATTATTTTTTGCGAATCGAGGTTTTCTATTTGGCTGATCTCTTATATAAATTTCGATATTGAAATCTATAGTGTCTCTTTTCTTACAATCATCGTCAAAAGCAATAACCTTAAATTTATATACAGTATCACTCCTATCATTACAAGCAGTTTGCCATACAAACGATGCGGTAGAGTGTATGGGTTGTGGGTCAGCTGTAAAAATTGCGGTTGTACTTTTAGGATTTCCTGCATCTGGTATCATTACTAAATTAACCACTTGCGATGAATCCTTATCATACGTTTTTATAATGGAGTCACCATTTAATTGAAACTTATCTCCCGCATTTACAAAATATCTTTTTGTTTTTTTGCTGATGTTTGCATTTTGTAAAATAGTATCCGCCTGATTGTGATATTTATTTACAAACATTGGTTTCTGATTTTCTTTCTTGCGAACGTACAGTGTTACATACGTAGAGTCGTAGAAAGGCGATGGGCAAGTTTGATCTCGAACAACTACAGTAAATTTATATGGAGCATCTCGAACATGCGAACATTTCGGTTTCCATTTAAATTGGCCTTGAACAACTCCAATACCGCTAATAATTAAATTTTCTGCAACTTGTCCACCATTTAAATTACCGATTTCGCCCCATTTACCATTTAAACCATTTGGGTTTAAAACATTTTCAACAGGATTTATATTTGGTAATAAAAACATAAAAATAGAGTCATTCGGACTATCACGTGAAGTAAATGTTACAGTATACTCATCAGGATAATTTACAGTATCTACAATGGTACGTTTTTGGTTATTATTATCTTCTGTAACGGGAGGTGCTTCTGGGCATATAACCGTTTCTAATTGAAACTCGCGAATTAATGCTCCAATTTTAGTCCAAACATTATTAATTTTTCTCCACTCTTCACATTTAAATCCAACTAAATATCTACCTGTTCTTGTAGGAATAAAATTTATAATCCCAGTTTTAGGGTTAATAGTTAAATCTGGAACACCATCTAATATATTATAGTTTAAGTTATAACCTGGTGCATATTGCGCATTAACAAATGGTTTAGTTAAAGAAGAACCATCTGAAGGTGGAATTAGAGAGAACACTAAAGAGTCACCATCTGGATCAGAGCAACCCCAATCAATGGTATAAGGTTTACCAACGCAATAGAACGCTAAAGGTGCTTTTGCATAACGAGGTGTACTGTTATATCTGGTTGCAGAACCTGCACTAAGTCTAGGTAAGTCCATCGTAAAGTTCATACCCAAACTAGAACTGTTTAAAACATTCGTAGCCCCATCATTTCTACAGCACTCTGATGCTGAAAAATAATATCCGTTTGGATTATTTAACGATAAAGCTTGAGCAGCTGTTAATGTATATTCAAATACACCAACCGCTAATGTTAAGTTTGATCCTGGAGGCGGGCAATCTTTAGGGTCATAAACAGCTACATATAAACTCACACGTGGTGTGTTAAAGTTTACGTTTGCATCTGCGTTTGTACCTTGTACATACGTTTTGAAAGCCATTGTTGTTGGCATCCCTGCAGACGAAGGGCTATTATCTTTAAAAATCGTGAACCTCACTTTATAAGTATCGCCAGTTAGACGAGTAAGACTTATATCAAAGCCTGCAAAGTGTGTTGCCTGAGCTCCTATACTTAGGAGGAATAAAAATAAAAAGCTTAAATACTTAACTGTTCTCATTTTATTATTTTTTATACGTTTTGACTTTGCCAATAATTATGCCAAAACTTTTTTTTAAACTATCTTAAAATTGCAATTGTTCCTTTGTTCAAATAATTTCTCTTACCAGAGCCATTTGCTTTCACTATATAAACATAGGTTCCGCTCAATAAATACTCTCCAGTACTTTGATCTTTACCATCCCAAACAAAGTTTGGATCCTTTGATCTAAATACTTCGATACCCCATCTATTATAAATCGACATTTCGAAATCATCGACATTTGTAAATTCAACTTTCAACACATTGTTTAACTCTCTACCAGGGCTAAATATTTGAGGTACCATTACTAAGGTTCGCTTATCGTCGCATACTCGAACTATTTTTGTTTTAGTTACTATACAACCAAAACTATTTGTAACAGATAAGCTAACGCTATAATATTCATCACCATTTTCCGGATAAATATGCGAAGGGTTTTTAGCGGTATCAATAAAATTATCTTCCCCTACCCAATTGTATATGTACGGAGGTGTATCTCCAATAACTTTAGATATGAATTGAGTAACCTTACCTGAACAATTTAATGAGTCAACATCAAAATCAATGTCTGGCTGATTATAAACTTTCATTACAGTATCAAAAGATGTCCAACATCCACTATTCTGATCATTTACTCGAAGTGTTACTCTGAAATAACCATCACTTGATGGAAGTAAAACGCTACAGGTTGGACTACCTTTAAAAGTAATGGTGTTATTCGGAATCACGTTTGGAGATTCGTCGATTGTCCATTCCCAGGCAGTATCTAATGCTGGAATATATTTTTCTAAATTAAATACTGTTAGTTCACCAGCACAATTTGGAGTAACATTAACTTTAAATGACATCGGATCGCGAACGGTTAAGGTATCTTTAATAAATGATGTACATCCTGTAACAAGATCTGTTACTAAAATTGAAATTACTTTCGGTCCATTACTAGTGTAAATATGATTTGGTTCTCTAACCGTGTCTATTGTATTTGCATCTAGCTCCCATAAATATTTATAGCTAGCTGTATCACTAATTGGTTTATGAACTATTTTTAAATTAGCCACATCACCAATACATAACGAGTCTGGTTTAAAATCAAACCAAGGGCTTAATGTAAATTGTTGTACTGCTTCAGCTTTACAACCTTTAGAATCCTCAATACGTACTCTTAGATTAATATACCTTCTACCTGCTATAATTGATAATGGGAACGCATCTTTACCATCATTAGATTGATATAAAACTTGAGAATTATTATTATCTATCCATTGAACAGTATTGTATGGTTTACTTAAGAAATGTGGTAACATTTTAATACTATCCTTTTTGGTATCGTAACATAATGATGGATCATTCAATATGTCGATGTATGGTTCACCTGTATTTACAGTATCATACATAGTTGTATAACATCCATAGATATCTTTTAAAGTTGCTGTAACTGGGAATAATCCAACTCCTCCATTCGAATAAAATATCCATTGTGGACTTCTAGCCGATGCATCTGTGTATTTTCCTCTTCTATCAAATAAATAAGTACTTGTAGCAGCGTCATAATCACCCAACCAAAAAACAGAATCAATGGTTGCTGTAGGTGTAACGGTTAATCCAAAATTTATAATTGCACCTGGGCAGGCAGAATCACTCAAAATTTCAAATACAGGTAATTGTCTAACATAGGTAGAATCATCAATATCTATTCTACAGCCTTTAGAATCTATTACTGTAAATTTATAATACTTTTTACCCCAAGATGGATAAATATATAATACTGTATCTTCATTACCCGCACTAAATCCTTCATCACCAATCCAACGAACCGTAGAATAAGGAGGCACACCTCCAGAAAGGTTATCTAATACAAATTGAGTTGGAGTACCCTGACAAACGGTATCTGAATGAAATATCGCAGAAATCTTTTCATGGAAAATGGTATCTATGGTCGACATAGATACACAACCTAAACTATCCAATCCTTCAACTTTATAATAGGTAGTATCGCTACATAAATCAACAAAATCAATTGCAGCAGTATTAGTTGTATCCGCGTCACCATCTACAATTTCAACCCAATTAAATGGGTTTTCTGTTTGACTTCTATAAACATTATATCCTAAAAATGTTCTGTTATTTGGAGTTCTTATTGGATTCCAAGTTAAACGCGCTTGGTTACTTTTATAAAAATTAGCATCTAGTTTTATAGGCTTAACTGGAGATACTTCATCTAACACACCACATAAATTTATAGAGCGAACATAGTATGTTGAATCTGGACTAGCATTAGGAGACATATCTACAAAAGAATATATATGTCTATTAGTAGTAGTATAAATTAAGGTATTATTTCTATAAATATCATAGCGTACAAAAGTAGTTGTATCACCAGGAGCAACACCCCAATTAAAGGTTACTTGTTTCGTAAGCTGATCATACGTTATACACCTAATAGGTGGCGATAAATAAAATACTGGGGGAAGTAGATTTACGGTAAAGGTACGAATGGTTTTCCCTGGTACACGGCAAAAACCATCTTTTGCTGTTACCACAAAATTATACCTACTATAAGTAAGTCCATTACAATTGTCTTGCTTATCAAGATTAGAACAACTTGTTGGCCAATATAACCAAACAGTATCATTTGATGTAGCAGAATAGGCAGGGCCTAAATCAAAACCGTAGCCAAAAATTTCTCCAGGAATATTTTGAATTGCAATTGCAGCTGGGTTTGAAGGCCCAAATGTATAATTGTTTTTTTGTCTTGATAAAATAGCACATGGAGGATAAGGGCATACCGCATCTACACCTGAAGTATCCTTATTGTCATCATCCATTGCAATACCATTTACTGTTAATTCTAAATTTTGTGGACTAATACCACCACCCATGTTTGTACGAGGAATAGAATCGCGAACAACAATTGGTATTAACAATGTTTTTCCGGCAATAACATTTAAAACACTTGTTGGATTATTTTGTGCATCCTTAAATGGTTTAAAGAAAATTGGATACCTATTAGAATTTTGGTTTTCATCTGGTACTAAAATGTTTACTTTAAAATCGCGGTAGATTTCTGATATTTTTTGATCGCATTTATAAGATGAAACTTTAATTACAGAAACAAAGTTTCCACTTACAAGTGGCTTAAATGTAAATTCTCCCGTGTAATTATCAAAATTATATTGACTAGGTAATAGTCCAAATGGGTTTTTTTCATTGAATTGATCATAATTTTGCCATACTTCAACTGGCTCTCTGGTATAAGGGCAATTTCCATTTGCATCTGCATATGGAGTACCTAATTCATAATAAATATTATCTAAATCTATATCTGTAGCGTTATTATTAAAAACGAAGTCAAGACCTGAGGTGTATAGAATTGCAGCAGGAGACTCGGTAAAATCTGGAGAGCTATCAAAACATTCTGCAATTTGTTTAGCAACAGTATTTCCATTTGGATAAAAAGGGTACATTTTTGCAACCAAATACATTGTACCGCCAGCAACCTCCGGTTTTAAATTAACAGCACCGTCACGTGCGTTGTTATTAAAACTAAAAATTAAAGGAGTGTTCGCATCTGTAGGAGGTAAAACACCGGCAAAGTCAATTGCTCCCGACTCGTAAACTGTTTTTTCTAAGGCTCCAACATCTGAAGCTCCAGTAGCAGGAGGTAATACACATACTAGTGGGTTTACAGTAGGATATCCACATGAAGGGGAAACGTCTTTTCTAGATACTCTTTTAATTCTAATATCCCATTCTGTACCATTAGCAATTAAAAATTTCTCCGTCAAAGAACCAGGTAGGAAAAAGTTATTTAATGCAGGATTCAGCCTGCCATTCATTCCACAAATATTGATTGTTTCAAAATCGCCTAAGCAAACGTCACAACCAGTACAATTCCTATAAACTACAACTTTAAATTTGTATTTACTTATTCCTCCTTCTACAACGCACTTCCAAGTGATTTCACCACCACGTAAATGAGATGCATTGGTATTAAAATTTGTAAGAAATACTATTGCTAGGATAGCAAAAAAGGCTTTATGTATAAATTGCTTCATATGAAGTTTTTATTTGGACACCAAATATATGCAAAACTAGTGCCAAATAGTACATTATTGTTACACTTGGTAAGAGTGAAGGAAAAATATACTGAATTTTAGCGAATTACCTCAATCTAAACTATAATAACCACTAAATTCAGACTAATATTTGAACAAAAATGAATGAGTGTTGTACAATTATTCAAATTATTGAAGTACGATATATTCGTTGTATAAAGATTGTACAAAATCGAAGAGCCCAATTATCTAATTGTCGATTAGTCGAAGGTGATAATTATTGAAAGGCTAATTAAAATACTTTTTGAGGCTATAATTAAGAAAAGTACGCAAAAAAAAATCCCGAATTCTTAGAACTCAGGATTTTATAAGTCGGGGTGGCAAGATTCGAACTTGCGACCTTCCCGATTCCATCGGGACTGCGATGATTAGGCTTGGCTACATAAAACTGAAAACGATTTTTTGGGCAAAAAAAAAATCCCGAATTCTTAGAACTCAGGATTTTATAAGTCGGGGTGGCAAGATTCGAACTTGCGACCTTCTGGTCCCAAACCAGACGCGATAACCGGGCTACGCTACACCCCGAACTTTTAAGGTTTGCAAAAATAGTAAATTTACTTTGTTTTTGCACACTTATTTTAATATTAACCTTTGTTACTTGATTTTCAAGCAGATTAATTATGCGGTGAGGGAGGGATTCGAACCCTCGGTACCCTTTTGGGGTACGACGGTTTAGCAAACCGTTCCTTTCGGCCTCTCAGGCACCTCACCAATGGAGCGCAAATATAGTGTTTCAGACATATTATGCAAAAAAAATATATACCAACCCTTCATCTAATTGAGATTCAATTCGTAAAAAATTATTTAAACCATTTCTTTTTAAATTTTAAGATAAGATTTGCAAAACCCAGCTTAAAATCGTTTATTTGCGCCCTAATTGGTTCGGTAGCTCAGCTGGATAGAGCAACGGTTTTCTAAACCGTAGGTCATAGGTTCGAATCCTATCCGGACTACTAAAATTCAAAAAAACTGCCAAATAACACGAAAGCCCGACTAAAAATGAGGGCTTTCTGCATTTAATGAGCTACCGAAGCATAATATTGAATATTGATATAGAGAGCACTTTCGGTTACATTAAAAAATTTCAAGGTTACACGTTCATGTTGAAACTAAACGCTACAACATGATTATAACGATTAACAAAATGAATGTACTTTATTGGTTGAGACGAAACAAGATCAATCGTCGCGGAATGTGTTCAATTTACTGTAGAATTACCCTCAATGGTAAAAGAGCTGGAGACTTCAGTACGGGGATAAATATAATTCCAAATGAGTGGAATGCAGCTAAGCAAAAATCTAAAAATCCAATTCATCAACGAAAACTGCATGAAATATCTAACAAACTAGAGCTCATCTATATTGAACTTATGAGAGAAAAAGAACGCATTACAGCTCGTGAGATTAAAAGACGATACTTTGGTGAGTGCAAAACTATTACGTTGCTCCAGGCATATGATTTATTGATTAAACGCAAAAAGGAAACTCAATCACCTCTGAAGTTAATTAACACTAGGAGGAAAAATATTGAATTGTTTTTAAAGAAAATCAACAGAACCGATATTTTACCGGATGATTTTACTCCAGGTCTTGCAGACCAAATGCAACACTATTTCATCACAGAAAATGGATATCAGCAAATGTACATTGCAAAAAACATTCAAACACTAAAGCAAGTTATTCGGTTTGCTTGCTTACATGAATATTGCAAAAAAAACCCTCTGGAGTATTACACGTTAAATTATGGGAAGCCTAAGTATCAGGAAGTACTAACAGAGAATGAAGTAGAACAAATCAAAAACGTAAAACTAACTACAGAAAAATTAATCAGGATTAGAGATTTGTTTTTATTCCAAATTTATACCGGTATGGCATACGTCGACATGTCACGCTTCAAAGTAGAAATGATTAACCAGGACAAAGATGGTACCTGGTGGATCACAAAAGACCGTCAGAAAACAGGCGTAGAGTTTGATATTCCAATATTGCCCGAAGCGAAAGAAATACTAGATAAATACAACAATGTACTTCCAGAGATTACAAATCAGAAGTATAACGAATACTTAAAATATGTTTGTGATATTGCAGGAATTGAAAAAAGAGTAACGACCCATGTTGCTCGAAGAACTTGCGGAACTCTATTGTTTAATAGAGGAGTATCAATAGAGGTGATTTCTCGTTTCCTGGGACACACGACAACAAAAATAACGGAGCAAATTTATGCAAAACTAAAACGATACGGAATGATTAAAGAGGTCAGAAGAGTTGGACTAGTTGCTTAAAGCACTTTTCTCATTTTATAAACCAATGCATCAATTAGCGGTATAACTCTTAACAAATCCCCTTGTTTCATATAAACCGCCGAAGAGTATTTTTCCTGAGATAAAAATTTATTATTTATTCCGTTTCTGTTTAATAAATACGATACGTATTGCTCAAAAGCCCGGGCAAATAATTCATTGTGTCTGAAGTAATATTCAGATCCGCTAACAACCTTTTCTAATCGTTTATAGTAATTAGACTTTTGCCCGGGTTTCTTATAAATAATGGCTTCAATAACTTTGGCCATCGCCTGACGCAATTCTCCTTTCTCACTTGTTACGTCAATTTGTGTAGTAGTGAAATGACCTAATGATAAAGACCTACGGCTTTTGTTCTGATCAATAAATGTCCCGAAAAAATAGTCTAAGAAGTGACCATATTCGTGTGCTAATGCCCCAACACCTCCAGAATAAAGGAAATTATATTCTTTGTTTTCCCTGGTGGTATCTTTATTATACCTGGTAATATTTATCACCCAATTAGCGGGCTCAAAATGAGCCGAAGCCATTCCCTGACCTCTAGATCCAAATGCTAGAGAAAGTGTCTTATCGAGCCCTAAATTATTGTTAAACTTTAAAATTTTATTAAGGTCGTATAATGAAATGATACTTGCGGCGATATAGTTCACTCGATCTTCATTTGTCACCCAATTCCCGAATTCAATACCTTTTAATGAAAATCGTTTTAATACCGTTTCTTCACCATCGAGTAGATCTGTGATTTCATCCAGGTTTAATCCTGGACGGAACTTTTTATAAAATGGTTTTATTCCCTGGGATCTCCAGTATTTATCAGCTCGGGAAAATAAAGAAACGTTCCCACCAAGGTCTGTTACTTTTGTTGACGATAATTTCTTTCTCATTTATCTTTTTATCTGAAGGCGTGTAAGTCAAACTTTGCTCTTTTTCGCTAAGCGGTGCAATTGGTTTTTTGAGTTTCATGGCTAAAAGGGTATGTGATCGATTACTTCAGTATGAACATATTCGCTGTAAACTTTTGTGTCGTTAAATTCGATTTGATATTGTTCGTATTTGTTTGCGTTATCTCGAGGATTATATTTTTTTATCAATACCCTCTCTAGTCGTTCAGCTTGGATGGCTGTGCAAAAAACAATTCTAACAGTGTATTTTTTCTTTTCTAAAAATTCTTTGTAAGAAACTCGATATTGTGCCGGGATGGCCTTTCCTCCTTTATATTCAGCATCACTCCAGGATTGAAAATGTCTATACATCGTTTTGTATAGATCCGTTCCGGAATAACCTACATATACAAGTTCCCCATTTTCTTTAATAAGATAAACGCCGCTTTTTTTAGAGGCGCCGGGGAATGTTGTTTTGCCCTTTGAATTATATGGAGGCTGGAACCGGAAGGCTTTCATTATTCATCAATTTCCAGTGTGACATAAAGATTCGAATTACCCATTAATGGAATTGAAATCTTTGTGTGCATTGTCAACTGGATATCCTTTTCTATGTGCAATATTTTATTTCTGAATTTATGCTCATCCTGAAAGGCTGACAATATCATAATATCATTTGCCTGGTCTCCGAATGGTGACAACTGTTCAATGTTTAACGACTGAAATAATTGTTGTTCATTATCTGAAGAGAGTTTTAACCTCTTCAAGTTAACAGAAGATAGTTTTACAACATTTAAAAACTCTATTATTGGTTTTGGCAGACCAGTACCATTGCAATAACCGGAATAATCCAACGACCAATCACCGCCCAATTCAGGATCTAATCTTGTTACCGGTTCAAGATTGCCAGAAGTTATTTCGTATACACGATTATTTTTTATTGCTTTGTCGCCTTCAGCATAAATTCCTGCGGAAGTATATTCGGAAATTCCATCAAATCTAGTTGGTAGAATTATCTTAAAGTCTCCATCAACTGCAATGTTTCTGTTTAGAGAATTTGAAGCTTCAAAATTATAACCAGGCAACAAAATAATGTTGTGATTATCTATAGTGGGGTTTACGAGTGCAATTGTAAATGTTTTCATTTTTTGTTTTTTTTATATTCAGATCTCCATTTCCAAATGGTATAACCGATCGTAATTATGATAAGGCTATTGTTAAGATTGTGGCTAAGTAAATTAGTAACCTCGTTGATTTTTGAGAATGCAAAAACCAACACATTACAGCCTATGAACAATTCGTCTTTCATATTATGCAATGGTTATTTCTGATAATGTTTGCAATCCTTCATTATCTGATATTTGTCTATACAAAGTATTGTTAGGAGACACTATCACATCACCCGATAATATATATACAACATTGTCGGCGATGGCTTCAAAATAAATATTATTTGTTTCGTCAAACCATTTTTCTCCTCTATAAAAAACTTTACTTGATGCTGGGGTAATAGATGCCTTTTTATTAGTATCATAGGTGGCTGCCTTTATTGCTGTTACCACATCAGCATCAAGTTCATTAACTGCCGCAGGTGTTGTTTCCCAGAATTTATTATTTGAAAAGAAAACATCACTTCTCGAACCTGTATTATCTGTTCCATTATAGCTTAGGAATAAATTTGGCGATGTGATGTAATCATTATCTATAAATCGTATGCGTGTGCTGCTTTGTACATAAATATTACCTACACCAAATTGACATGATGAGAATCTAATGCCAATACTATTTTGTATGTAGATGTCACTAGCATACATTGTACAGTTGCTTATAATATAACCTAGCGTGATGCCATTTGCCCAAACGCTATAATCTGAATTATGATTTATTGCTGTTGCTGTAATTACAGCATGTCCATCATTGGCTCCTGCTTCTAAATAAACACCTGTTATGTTAGATGTTAATATTCCTCCAGTAAACACATTATTACCTCCTGCTGCTCGAAAACCAATTGCACATTTATATGCTTTACAACCAACAAACATATTGTATTCACCTCTAGTACTGCAGAAATAACCCCATGTACACAAGTAAGCAACACAATTAGAAACTTGAACACCTCCAGCATATCCAGCAATTCCAACATTATATTTAGTGTAAACACCTGCACCTTGTAATCCATAAAATGTGCAATTAGAGACCAACAACCTTTCATAAGCTATTGATAAACCAACTTCACCTTCAATAGCTATTGCATGTTGATTTGGTTTTGCTGGTGAATAACTAGCACCATCGCCATCGCCAATGAAAGAAACGGAATCTATTGTTATTCCATGACCTTGAATTTTAAATGCAGGCTCATTTGCAGAAATACGAATATTTGCTGTTGTACCTAAACCAGTGCCTTGAATAGTTGTACCTTCAGGCAGATTAATACTTCCACTTATGTAATATCGTTTTTTGTTTAGTCTAACCAGCTTACCCGAATTAACTGCTAATTGAATTGCAGCTTTATCATCTGTTACACCATCACCAACTGCGCCATATTCTTCAGGCGTCACAAAGTTGCTATTTGCTAGGGCTATCTCGAAACCTGTAATGTTATTATTTATAGTATATCTCATGTTACTCGTAATATAAAACTCGTAATTTAGGGTACCCACTTGTTACAGTAGAAATCATTATTATGTTAAAATTTGCAATGGAATGTTTTCCCTTCAACTCAATCATCCCCAAGTGTCCCAATGGTAAACCAATATTATCACTAACTGTATTTGAATCCGATGTGTCAGACCATCTGCAACATAATGGGCGTTCGGCCTCCGATAAATTGTAGGCCTCTAATACAAGAAACGCATATTGTGCATTTGATGGAACTGAAGTGAGCGGTGTTCCCGCTTCGTCTACTGTCTCCGTTGACATAGAGATCCCATTCAGGCCACTTCTTCCTGCAATTAAATCTTCGGTATTATTTGCTGAATTCATTTTAGTTATTTTTATAGTATATCGAATACAGTACGAATAGTGTTAACAGTATTAGAACTATTCCACCGGCTGCGTTGACTGTTCTTTTTTTTTTAATAGATCGCTTTCATATGATCTGCGAGCAACTAACGATTTATTCACCTTTCCTTCAGCATAAACATATTTATTCATGTGAGCTGCGGCATCTCCTTTTTCGTTTAATGTTTTAGCTACTTTTTGCATCGCACCAATACCGGCGTTGTAAGCAAAGGAAACTAATCCGTCAAACTGATTTTGGCTAATGGTAACTCGAATAGCTTTATTTACTGCTGTTTCAAATTTCTCAATATCTCTATCGAATAAAACTCCAGCATAATCTCTTGTTATTGTTTTGCGCATGAGCGTCTCTTCACCTGGTAGGATCTGATGGCCATGTCCAATTGAATATTCAATTTTTGTAGTTGCCTTCTGATCATCCTTATACGCCTTAGCGGAAAAGCATTCCGTATTTTTAATGTATGACTTTATTGAATTGCTAGCTTTCATTATACGTTACGTAAGATTTTATTTACCAGGATAACTGCTACACAAACAAAAAAAGCCGCAACCGCAACATCTATTACCGTCCTTCTAGGAATGGCAACGCTAGTTTCGATTACTGGTAATTTCCCAGTGCGCTCTATTTCTTTGAATAGTTTTGAATCAAGTAATCCCATTTTATTTTCTTGGTTTTTGTTCGAAGCCAGCAGCAATTAACCATGGTCGAACTTTGTTAAATTCAGTATCATTTAATACCAGTCTCAGGTGCTCCACTAATGTTCCAACGGTGTCCTTTCCAAGCAATGTCCACTGTAAGCCGGAATAGAGTAATCTCTTGGTTCCATATGCCTCCACCACCAGGCGAACATCATTAGGTGTTAAGCCATTAAATTGAGTATAAACCGTTTCTTCATCGGTGTTATACCAATCCAATGCTTTAAATAATTTCAGCGCAATGGTTTGGTGCTTTGAATTCGGTTTAGGAAGCTTCCTTTTTCGGTTTTCTTTTTCTACTGTATCAATAACCTTGTCGGCATTTTCTGATTTATCGGTGGAGGTTTCGTCATTAAAACCCAAAACATCCGCTATTTCATCATAAAACTTATAAACCAACACAACTATAGCAATCACAATAGTTAATGTAATGATGGCCTTTGGAGATACCTTAAATGAGCCGAGTTGGAATGTTGTGTCCATTTTATTTGTTTTTAAAAATGAAATAGCCTACAATGATTATTACTACCATCACCGGTACAGCTATTTTCCAATTGAAATTGAATTTTGAGAAGGTTGGCTCATCTTTTTTTTCTTCAGGGTTGTTTTCTACCACTGGAGCTCCAGTTGAACCACCATTGATACCGGTATTTGCTGACATATCCCTCATTTTTGCCGCACTAGCTTTTAATTTTTCCTTTAGCGCTTCAGAAATACTTTGCCCAGCATCTTTAACAGTAGTATTGATAATTGGACTAGACCGCTTAGGTAATCCATACTTTGTAGGCGTTGAGGTTACTTTTGTATTTACATGCTTCACAAAATCGGTTTGGTTTCGAATCATTTTGTGGGGTAGGAATATCTTCTTTGCCATTACTTTTTCTTTCTAAGTTTTACGTATAGGATTAATGCTACTATCAAAAGGAATACAGCACTTCCAATTATGATTAAGGTTTTAGGTTGGACCACTCCAAGAGGAGTAACAATTTGCGTTCTCTCTCTTTCAATTTTTTTGTTTACCTGAGTAATTAATTGTGCTGAGGAAATGCCTTTTGATGCTGCGATCTTTTCAATAGACTGATCCGGTGTCTCTTGTTTTTTCAATAACCCCGGTAACCCTTTTGAGCGATCATATCTTTGTGATGACATTATCGTAATGCAAAAATTAATACCACAATTAAAATTAGACCAGCAGCACTACCACCGATGATCCAATACATTTTTTTATTTGGACTAACCACCTGAGCTTTCGGCTGTGAATACTTTGCAGCTTCCGCCTGTACTCTTGCCTGCTCCAATCGAAGTTTTTCCATTTCGATATTGTCTCGAGAAAGTTTTTCGTTTGATTCTCTATTCTTCTTGTCGCCTCTCGATTTAACTACACCACTGACAATTGATCCAATGGCATCTAAGCCTAAAAAATCTTCAACCTCGGGAAAGTTTTCTCTATTTAATTTTCTACTAATTGCGTCCATGATACACTTCTTTGTTACCGTTATTTTTATAGTCGAACTCTTTAGCTCGTTCTAATTGTAAATATGTT
This sequence comes from Rhizobium sp. Q54, assembly GCA_943360385.1. Classification (GTDB taxonomy): domain Bacteria; phylum Bacteroidota; class Bacteroidia; order Sphingobacteriales; family Sphingobacteriaceae; genus CAJBVG01. The sequence goes on from CALRIM020000061.1 coordinate 14,568, forward strand.
CTCCAGCAGTGATCGGGATTATTATTGTTTAATAATTCTGAAAGTGCTGTTACTGATTTTGTGAGTGAGCAACCATATTTTGCATACAATTCAAATGCTAGCTTGTCAACCGCTAATTCGTCTGAAGTATTAAGCACCACATGTGCATACTCATGAAGTAGTACAAAAAACCGATGCTCCCAAACTTTGATTTTATTCCAAACTTTCAGGTTGATATAAAGTACTCCAGTATTGCGATCTACACTAGCCGGAGTGTTCCTCTTCAAATCATCGACATAAACGATTTCTGTAATGCCTCTCACTTAATTCTTTTTATAATGGTTCATCAATAAAAGCACCGCAACTAGCACAACAACTACTGCTGATCCGTAAAATATTGATGAGGGAATTCCTAATATTTTTTTATCCTGATGGTTGATAATTTCTTCCTCTTCTTTTGCATTTGCTTTGTTTTCATTTGAAGTGTTTTTTGCAGCTTTCCCTAGTATTTTAATACCAGTTACCATCTTGCCAATGTTATTGAACACTGCTGCAAGCTTGCGGCCTTTGTTTGGGCTACCTGCTTTCCCAATCCCTAAAAAACTTTCCTGGCCAAAACTTTCGTCTAAGTCCTCTTCATCATAAATATCTAAGTCGGGAATAATTTCAGGATCTTCTGAAATGCCTAATGAAATTAGGTCATCTACAAACTTTCCTTGATTTGCAAGGAATGCTTTTACAACGGTTTCTTCCGATACCGGTGCAGAGAACCCATACTGTTTAAAAAGTAGAGCGACGTCTTTTTTGTGTCGCTCTACAATTTTTTTCAGGATTCTTTTTGCGTTGTCGTCCAGTTCCATGGTGTTGGAATTGAATTAGCGACCTAATTGCTTCGCATCTTGTGCGGCACCTAACTTGTTTACCGCAGCCTTACCATATAAAATGGTTGGAGCAGATCCAAGTTTACGCTTCAACGTTACTGCTGGGTTCAAGATCTCTTTGAAGAACCATGTAATAGTACATGTTGAAGATCCAGCGATAGGTAACTCAATACGAGTTTGGTCGTCGAACTGAATGTTACGCGCAACCGTAACCATTTTGTCCTTGAAACCGTACTCATCCTGGTAACTATCTAAGTTGATAATTTCCGAAGCTAAGTCTTGGAATGGTGATTCTTTTTTCACCACCATTGTTTGAGCGATTTGTGTCGCTACGGTTGATGAAATTTTAACACCTCTACACATTGCCGGATTTCTACGAACGAAATCTAAGAATGCTTCAATTGTTTTTGGAGATCCAGCAGTTGTCAAATCTGTTGTAGCAGATTCGATTGAACCGTGAGCACCTGTTTTAACAACTCCCTGTGCTGGTGTGTTGATGTTGTAACCCAACCCTGGAACTAGAATTGCAGTACGAACAGCCGCATTTGCATTTACAATTGTAAAGGTAAATTGTCTGTTCATCGTTCCATCGGCCACGTTTTGCATGGTACCGGTGAAATCATCGTGCAACTCTGAAAGATCCTCACCTGAGTAATCATCTTCGCCT